>JAZNRZ010000011.1:0-14751 GCA_045590975.1 Candidatus Nanosyncoccaceae bacterium
CGAGGCCGTTATATTTTCCGTCATACAATTTGTCGATATTGCCATACGGCACCCAAAAAGTCACCTGACCAATCGGCATGCCAGGGTAGATTTTTACTGGCTGTGTGGCGTTCATCATGAGGGTGTATTGGTTGATTGAGCCGATATCTATCAAATCTGCAGTAATATGAACAAACAATCCGAGCCTTCCTGTCGAAGATTTGCCACGAATAATCGGGACGTATTCTTTTGAGCCGATGCGTTCCAGAGTCGAACCAAGATAAATCTTGCCTGGCTCCAAAACTATGCCATCTTCTGGGATTTGAATTTCTTCGGTCTCGTTGTCTTGGCGCGCATCCAAGGTGTGGTTTTTGTAACAAAGCAGGGTATTCCCAAGATGAAAATCATAAGAATCAGTAGTGACGCATTTTTCGTCAAAAGGTTCAATTGTGATGCTGTTATTTTTGATGCATTCAGAAATTTTACTGCCTGTCAAAATCACGCTTTTCCTCCTGTAACTATGGCTTTGTTTTGGTGTGGCGTATTGAAGCGGGTGTATCCTGCGGTATAGAGTTTGTCGATATTTCCGGCTGGCTTCCAGAAGCTAACTTGCCCAATGCGCATGCCGGCATAAACTCGTAGTGGTTGCACGACGCGAATCTCTAGCGTCCAGCAATGTGCGCGGCCAAGCTGACCAAGGTCTGCCGTAATTTGTAGATACATTCCGAGCCTACCGACCGAAGAGCGACCAATCAAACTCGTCACGAATTCTTCACTCCCAATCTTCTCGACTGTTGAACCAAGATATAACTTATCTGGCTCCAAAATATAACCCTCTTCAGGGATAATTACCTCTGTAAAATCCGCCTCTTGTCGCGGGTCAATGATATCGTTCGTAACGATGCGTAGGGTTTTGCCGAGGCGGTAGTTGTAGCTATTTGGATTCAATAAATTCTCGGTAAAGGGCTCAATTGTTATCGAGCCCTTTTTGACCTGTTTCTGGATTTCCGAACCAGTCAGAATCATTAGAATAATTCCGTATATCTTCCAGGGTAGATTCTGGAATCTTTTTTATGGACCAATACGTTGTATCTCTGGTATGGGCGGAGCTCATTGGACATCTGTTTAATCTCGAGTAGTCTATCGTGCATAACCTTGAGGGCTTCTTTAGAGTAGCCAGGATTTTCCTTATTAAACTTTTGAATAGACGAAGCAGTATAGTGCTCTAGCTCCTCGTCGGTTTCCATCTCGATAGTGTTCCTATCTTCGTAGAGAAGAGTAAGACCTTTGTAAACTTTCATGGCCTCTTTGTAACTTTGCTGGGTGACGGTCATATTGAAAATCTTCTTAGCTTTTTCGACGAGTGTCTTTGGAATCCCTTTCTCGACATAAAACTCGCAGCTAAGTAGTAGCCCATCATCTTCTAGTAAGTCATTTGTAATATGGTCGAGTGCTTTTTGTGGATCGCTGAAAAAACGGAGAGCTGCACCGACTAAAGCGTGGGTGTATTTCTCTCCGTTCGAGTAGGTATGTCCATCTGCGACAAGATATTTCAGGTTTGCCTCAGGCGCATATAGTTTGTGATTGTTTTCTGCGGCTTCGACAGATTTCTTAGAAATATCAATACCGGTTGCAGAACAACCGGTATTAAGAGCTAATTCACGAGAGGAAAAACCAGTCGTGCAAGCGATTTCAAGAAGTTTTGATTCTTTTGTGATGTTGCCGAAGACGCGCCATTTGTTAAGCGTCACGAAAGCCCCAGGAGGCACGTTCCACTGATTAACAAAGCCAACGAAATCGGTGTAACTCATGTTCTTGATTTCGTCTACACTATAGAGTTCTTTGTTTCTCATGCCGTATCCTTGAAATTAAGTTCCTATCTAATTTTACAGCCTTTAATAATTTTTTGTCATCTAAGTCGCTTTCGGGCGGCAAAGACAAAAGATAATTAATTCTGCCAAGATAGAAAGAAATGCGATCAAGGATAGGGTAGTGATTTCCGGCTTCTTTAAGGACATCTATGGCGAGGCTGATAGCTTCCGAATACGAAAGCTCATTCACGACAAGCGCCTGGTAGGCAAAGCCACAACAATAGCTGTCCGCCATCTCGTTGACTCCGCCTTTTCCCGGGGCAATCTTGTAAGCTGCAAAGTGACGCAGTGTCAGAATCGCATCGAGCATTTTGTAAGCCTTATTGTTGCCGTCGCTAAGCGATAATGCTTCTGTCGGCAAGTCTGCGAACTGAATCGGGCAATCTTCCGAGAGAATTGCAGTGAGCAATGTTTCGAGCCCAAAGCCCCATTCTACGGCTATCGGATAGTTATTTCTTGAAATCTGAATTACATTTCCGATATCGTATGGTTCACCGGTGTTCTTGTTTCTTATAGCGAGCGTGAGCCCGAGGCCAGACAAATCTTCCTCCCCGTAAGTCCAACGGTAGTAGGAGGCTGTCTCGGTCTCGAGTAATATCTCGCGATCAGATTCGAAAAGCTCCATCAGGTAACGATTTGCCTTGATGCAAATGCGCTCTTTAGCTACGCCAATCTCTCCAAGGAAAGTTATAGCTGCATCAAGCATCTGCTGGAAATAATCTGCCGGAGCAATAGCACCTTCGGTTCTAAAACAGGAGCAAAAGCGCATGACTTCGTCTGTATAGAACAGGTGCATATTCTGCAAGCGGATGCAGTTTTGCGGATTTGCAAAGTAGCCTAAGTCGTCAAGCTTTTCTTTCCACTGGTTAATCTGGGCGCCTACGAAATAAACCGTCGGGTCCGTCGATGGATAGCTTGGCACCTCGTCTAAAATCGTAAAACCGCGACTCCTGAAACCGTCGAGAAAGACTTTTTCGATATAGTCTTTTGCCTCGGCGATTAAAGCGCGCCATCGGATGAATTCGAGTATGGCAATCTTGTTCATGTTGTTCCCCCCCTAACTAAAGTTGATTGCTGTGCGAAACATCTCCCAATAATTCTTGTCAAAAACAGTATCTGTCTCTGAAGAACGAATCGCAAGATGAAGTAAAACATTCTTGTGGTTCGGCGTAGCTCCGAGGCGTTTCCTCGCTGTCGGAGGCAAAGCCTTGAAGCTTGTTGCGCTCAAAATCTTGAGCTCTTCAAGATACTTAGCATCTTTGCCGAGCATCTTGATTGCGTCCTGCAAGATTGCGTCTTGCCAATAGTCCTTCGGTACAAGATAAGAGAAATCTCTCGAGATTCGCTTCTGCTGTGCTACAGGTGTAAATTCGAGTAAATCGTACATCTGGCAAGCAATCTCTGGCTCGTTCGAAAACAGGTACGATATATGCGGAATCTTTTTGTAGGCAGCAAGCATAGAATCCAGTTTGACTGTGATAAGTTTCTCGCTGATGCAAACAAACTTATCTACCGCTTCGCTATCATCAGGAAATGCCTGATTGATCAAGCGATATAGCCTACCGCCAACGCTGGGATCAAGCGGAAGGTCTAACAGGATGTTATAAAGACCTTTCTCCTGATCGACTCCGTCAAGATTAAGCGTGGTTCTTGAATCTAGGGATGATGTGTTGGTGTAGTCAACGATTTCTGTTGCCAGGATAGCTAAAGCGTGGCGCTCGCTAAAGAGCTCTCTGTCATTGTCTAGCTTCTTGGCATCGTGCATGGCACCCCAAAGGATAGGGGTATCTTCGTCATAATAAGACAGCAAAACAATCACGACCTTTCTTGAAATATCAATGTACAAAGTTGCAAAAACTTTGAATTATTATATTACTATATTTTTTACCTTAAATAAAGCGGTGAGTTGTTTGAAACATATAAGTAAATAATGGTATGATAAAGGTATCATGCTAGATATAAATTATATCCGGGCGAATCGTGGCAAGGTGGAGGATGCCATTCGCAATAAAGGCTACGAGGGCGAAATTAACCTCGAAGAGATTTTGAAGCTTGACGATGAGCGCAAAGAACTCTCGGTCAAGGTTGATGGCCTAAGGCGCGAACGCAACACCATCGCTGCTCAGATGAAAAATGGCAAGCCCGATGCTGCTCTTATTGAGCAGGGCAAGGCGCTCAAAAAGCAACTCGCCGAAGTTGAACCAAAATTAGCTGAAGTTGAAGAATCATTTATTAGTAAGCTAAAGACTATTCCGAATATTCCAGAAGATGATGTTCCTGTAGGTCTATCAGAGGACGAAAACGTCGTTGCTGAAGTTTGTGGTGAACCTACAAAGTTTAGCTTTGAGCCACGCACTCACTATGATTTGGCGCAGAAACGCGGTTGGCTAGACAAGGAACGCGCCGCAAAGGTTACGGGTTCTCGCTTTGCATACATCAAGGGCGACATGGTAAAGCTCCAGATGGCAATCGTAAACTTTGTCATGAACTCTCTAAGTGACGAAAACGTCATCAAAGAAATCATTGAAAAGAACAATCTCGAAGGTATCTCAACTAAGCCATTTACTCTTGTTTTGCCTCCACTAATGCTTCGTACGGATATGTATGATGCTATGGATCGCCTCGAGCCACGCGAAGATCGCTACAAGATCGAAGGCCAGGAACTCTGGCTACAAGGTAGCGCTGAGCACGTTCTTGGTTCTATGCACCAGGGTGAAATCTTTGACGAAAAAGAACTTCCAATCCGCTATCTAGGCTACGCAACAAGCTTCCGTGAAGAGGCTGGCACCTATGGCAAAGATATGGAAGGCATCATTCGCATGCATCAGTTCGATAAGCTCGAAATGGAAAGCTTCTCTACGAAAGAAACCAGCCGCAAAGAGCACGAATTCTTTGTTGCTATTCAGCGCTGGCTAGTCGAAAAGCTTGAGCTTCCATATCGTGTTATTCAGAAGTGTACCTACGACATCGGTAAACCAGATGCTCGTGGTATTGATATCGAGGTTTGGATGCCAGGCCAGAACAAGTATCGCGAAACGCATACTGCGGACTACATGACAGATTATCAGTCTCGCCGTTTGGCTACTCGTGTCCGCCGTGCAGGTGGCGAAGTTGAGCTTGTCCATACAAACGACGCTACGGCATTCGCTCTTGGTCGCGCGATGGTTGCAGTTATCGAGAATTATCAGAACGAAGACTATTCGGTAACTGTTCCGGAAGTTCTACGCAAATATTTAGACGGAAAGGAGAAACTCTAAATGATTGAAAATATTGAAGTTACTGGTTCGAACTACAAAGTCGAAGCCGGTCTAACCAAGTATGTCGAAAAGCGTATTGGTAAGCTAGATCGCCATCTACCTCGCCAGAACCGCAAAGACGTAGTTGTAAAGATTGTTGTTACTCAGGTAAACCGCGAGCACGGCAACAAGTATGAGATCTCCGCATCTCTAGATATACCTGGTGGCAAGGTTATTGCTGCAAAGGACGAAGCATCTAATGTATTCGCTGGCATCGATCTTCTAGAAGCAAAGCTTGATGGTCAGATTCGCCGTTTCAAGACAGAAAAGACTAACCACGACAAGAAAGGAATCTTCGGTCGCTTGCTCAAGAAATAATTTTAGTGGCGGCATGATATACTATTACAATGGAAAAGAAGAGGTCAGAGCAACAAAGGGTGGCAGAAGCAGCAGAAAAAGCAGCAAAACAGTCTAAGAACACAAAAAATATCAAAAACGCTACTAAAACAAGCAAAAAAGCACGCAAAGAAAAGAAGCCTACAGATAAGCTAGCGGATAAGTCTGGTCTAACTATCTTTTTGCAACACATTTTTGGCGATGCGCAGAAGAAAACTTTGCGCCGCATGGGTAAGCGCGTTGTCGCTATCAATGGCCTAGCAGACAAATATGCCAAGATGTCTGACGAAGAACTTCAGAAGCAGACTGAGGTTCTTAGGAAGCGCATTCGCAAGATTTTGAAAGAAGACGAAGCAAAAAGCGCTCTTGCAAAGGCAAAGGCCGAGAAAGAATCTGTTAATGAAGATTCCAAGTCCAAGAAAGACAAGAAGTCTAAAAAGGATAAGAAGGCTAAAGAAATCGACCGCAGCGACAAGAGCTATGATGCAAAGGCTCTCGATGCTGTTCTAGAAGACGCATTCGCACTCGTTCGCGAAGCTAGCGATCGTGTTCTTGGCATGCGTCCATTCGATGTTCAGCTTATCGGTGGTATCGCTCTTCATGAAGGCAATGTTGCCGAGATGAAGACTGGTGAAGGTAAGACTCTCGTTGCTGTTGCGCCTGCATATCTTAACGCTTTGACTGGTCGTGGTGTTCATGTTGTTACGGTAAACGATTACCTAGCACAGCGCGACGCCGGCTGGAACGGTGAGCTCTATCACTTCTTGGGTCTTTCTACGGGTTGTATTATTAACGAAGCTAGCTTCATGTATGACCCTGAATACGAGAACGAGGAACATGATGATCCTCGCATGAAGCACCTCAAGCCATGTACTCGTAAGGAAGCTTATAACTGTGATGTTACCTATGGTACAAACAACGAGTTTGGCTTCGATTATCTTCGCGATAACATGGTCAAGGATGCAAACTATCTACGTCAGCGCGAACTTAACTTCGCAATCGTAGATGAGGTCGACTCTATCTTGATCGATGAAGCTCGTACGCCTCTTATCATTTCTGCTCCAGCTGCAGATAACCCAGAGAGCTACTATCAGTTCGCAAAGGTTTGTGCTCAGCTAGCAGACGAAGATTACATCGTTGATGAAAAGCGCCGCACGGTTACTTTGACCGACGAAGGTGTGGACAAGGTTCAGAAGATTCTTGGTGTCGATACCCTTTACTCGACTGCGAATACTCGCCTTGTTTATCATCTAGAACAGGCTCTCCGTGCAGAAACGCTCTTCAAGCGTGATAAGGATTACGTTGTCACTAAGAGTGGTGAAGTTGTTATCGTTGATGAGCATACCGGCCGTCTAATGAATGGTCGCCGCTATAACGAAGGTTTGCATCAGGCTATCGAGGCAAAGGAATCTGTTCAGGTTCGCCAGGAATCTATGACTCTTGCTACGATTTCCTTCCAGAACTTCTTCCGTTTGTATCGCAAGCTATCTGGTATGACCGGTACTGCATTTACCGAAGCAGAAGAGTTTCAGCAGATTTACGCCCTCGATGTTGTCCAGATTCCACCGAACAAGCCAATCATTCGTGTAGATAAGGATGATTTGATCTATCGCACGAGTGCTGCAAAGCTCAAGGCTATCGCAAAGGTTGTAAAGCATTACCACGAGAAGGGTCAGCCAGTTCTAGTTGGTTCCGATTCTATCGAGCATAACGAAAGAATTGCTGCTTACCTCGAAAAAGAAGGTATTCCATTCGAAATCTTGAACGCAAAGAACAACGAGCGTGAGGCCGCGATTGTTGCTAAGGCTGGTGAAAAAGGTGCTGTCACTCTAGCAACCAACATGGCAGGTCGTGGTACAGATATCAAGCTTGGTAAAGGCGTAAAGAAACTTGGCGGTCTCGTAGTTATTGGTACCGCTCGTCATGATTCTCGCCGCGTAGACAACCAGCTCCGTGGTCGTGGTGGCCGTCAGGGTGATCCTGGTGTCACTCAGTTCTTCGTATCTTGCGAAGACGACCTAATGCGTATCTTCCAGGGTGATCGTATCTCTATGCTTATGCAGCGCCTTGGTGTTGATGATGATCAGCCAATCCGTAACTCTGCAGTGAGCAAGACTCTCGAACAGGCGCAGAAGCGTATCGAAGGTTTCAACTTTGATTCCCGCAAGAACGTCGTTCAGTACGATAACGTTATCTCTCGCCATCGTAAAGTTGTTTATACAATGCGTCGCCGCATTCTCGAAGGTGATAACATCCGCCCAGAGATTACTCGCTTGTATAAAGATGAGATTGCCGAGCTTGTTCAGTTTAGCTCTCGCGTAAACAAAGATTTCGCAAAGAACTTCAAGGCTGTCTTTGATCTCGATGATGATCTAATCGATACGATTGGTCGCATTCGCAAAGAGAAAGAACGCAACCGCCTAGCAACCATCGCTGTCGAAGAAATGTATCACGATAAAGAGCTAGAATTTGGTGAAGACATCATGCGCAAGATCGAGCGTGAAGTTTATCTCCAGGTTCTCGATACTCTCTGGATGCAGCACCTCGAAAACATGCAGCACCTCCGCGAAGGTATCCACTGGCGCTCCATCGGTCAGCGTGATCCACTAGTAGAATATCGCTCCGAATCTCAGAGACTATTCGACGGCTTGCAGCGCAAGCTTCGCGAAGAAGTAATGCATATCTTGCTAAGCATTCGCCGCCAGGAAGTTGCAGAAGTATCTGACGATAAGTACGATACCGAGCTTACTAAGATGTCTCAGAGCGCAACAGAGAAGGGTGTTAACGAAATCTCTGCCGGTCCAAAGAATATGGATGACGAGTTTAGTAAAGACGAACATGGTATTAGTACGAATGAAAACATTCATCGTGTCCACTCGGATAAGCCAACCGGCTCTAATACGCATCGTAATGCAGCTCGTAACGCAGCTCGCAAGAACAAGAAAAAAGCCCGCCAGAACAAAAAGAATGGCCGTCGCTAGATAAAAAAAGACTCCGATAAGGAGTCTTTTTGTTTAGGTTTCTTGAATCTTTATCTTTAACCTCCCTTGATAAAACCCACCTTAGTCTCTAAAATTAGATAATAGGTATTTAAGTTGAATTACAGATATCGTCCGTAAATGAAACATATTATTGAAGAAGTAAAACTAAAGTCTGGTGCGCTTGGTCTCCTCATCGATGTTCCTGGTGCGGGGGTAATGAATTTTCATGCCATTTTTCGTGCCGGAAACCGTTTTACGAAGTCTCCAGAGATCTACGAAGTTGCTCACTTGATGGAGCACATGGCCTTTGGTGAAAATGCGGAATTCTCGGACGAACAAGCTTATGAGAGCGAGTTTACGAAAAATGGCGCCTATCATAACGCTTGGACTTCAGATTACTTCATTGCTTACGAAGCCGAATGTGCAGATTTTGAATGGGAGCGTGTCTTGCGCTTGCAGGAGCTCGCAATCGCGCGTCCAAAATTCAACGAAAAAGAAATGTCTGCCGAGAAGGGCAACGTCCGCTCGGAGCTAACTGGTTATCAGAACGATTATTGCCGTCTTATCTGGCCGAAGCTTCAGCAAGAACTTGGCGAAAAGGCCCTAACTTATAGTGAACGCATCAAAACTCTTCGCAATATTACGCTGGAAGATGTTCAGGAGCATCATGACCGCACCCATACTGCAGAAAATATGCGTTTTATTGTCTGCGGTGGTCTTGAAGGTCGCAAAGACAAGATTATAGATATGCTCGAAGGTTGGCATCTCGCAAAGGGCAAACATCTTGAGATTCCAAAAACAGATTACCATAGCACGAAGCCAATCTTAATTCGCCGCAAGGACGCAAGCAATCTAAGCTTTGGTTTTAGCTTTGTGATTAACCGAGATTTGTCGCAGCGAGAATATCAGGCGATGGCAATCTTGAATCACATCCTAAACGGTACGATGAGCAGCAAAATCTTTGGTACTGCCAGAAGTCGCGGCATTGTTTATGGCATGGGCTCAGAAGTTGGCTGCGATAGCCTCGCAAGTAACTGGGACTTTGATGGCGAAGTAAATGCCGAAAATGCTTCGGAACTCTTCGATCTTATTGTTATTGAGCTCACGCGCGTTATGAACGGAGATATTTCTGAAGCGGATATTAATCAGGCAAAAACTTACGCCTTTGGTCGTTTGCAGATGCTTGCTCAGACCGCCGATCAGATTTCTAATAGCTATCTCCAGGGTTATGCGCTTAGGGATAAATACGAGCTACTTGATGACCTTCCAAAAGCTATCGACTCAATAGATAAGAGCGCTATTGTGAGCCTCGTCCGTGAGTTTATTGAGTCTGGCGCTTCCGGCTTGTCTGTGGTTGGTAATATCAATAAAGCCCTTGTTGACGAGCTTTGGAATAGAATCCTACAAATAATCTAAAACATAAAAAGAGCCCCGCAAACCATTGCGAGGCATTCTTTTTGTTTCCGTTTCTGTCTTGATCTTGGTTTTCGTGTTGATCTTGGTATCTGTTTTCGTGTTTGTGCTTTGGAATGAGCTTCTTCGAAGAATAATCAGCAAAGCTCTACGCTGCAATCCGTATGAACTCTTACTCGGAGTAGTTTCTTTGGTCTAAGCCAATACCAAGTTAGAGCGTTCTTGAGCTTTCTGCCAGGATTGTAGTATGTTGCTGTGGCTGAGATTGTATCCGCGGAAGTATAGACGCAATCAAAGGTGGTGTTTATGAACACCCCATAGTTGTGTCTCAGGTTCCTGGAAGCTTCCAAGAACACGCGTTGGCATAACGGGCCATCGAACTTCATGCGGACTTTGATGTATTTTGGACTTTTCATAATTCCCACCTCCAGTCCAAGGATAAAGAACTTCGCCCTATGAAGGGCACAAACATCTATAGTCTAAGAATTTTTCGCGCCTTTTGCAAGCATAAGCGATTCCGTATAAGGGGTGGACGGATTGACATTTTAGTCAGAAACAGATATAAATTAAATAATAAAGGAGAAATATGTCAAATAAAGAAAACGACTCAAATGTAAAGATTTTAGCGATTGTTGGTATGTGCGGTAGCGGTAAGTCTACAGCCATCGATTATTTGACAGAACGTGGTATCCCAAAAGTATACTTTGGCGGCATTATTTATAAGGCTATGGCTGAAGCTGGTGTTGAGCGTAGCGAAGATGGTGAAAGCGAAAAGAAATTCCGTGAAGAAATCCGCGCCAAGGAAGGCAAGGATTTTGTTGTAAAGCGTGCAATCAAGGAAGCGAAAGATTTGATTGCTGCTGGTCAGAAGCGCATCATTCTTGACGGCGTATATAGCTGGACCGAATACAATATTCTTCGCAAGGAATGGCCAACCGAAATGACTGTTATTGCTGTTGTTGTTCCAAAAGCCATCCGCCGCAAGCGTCTTGCTGAGCGTCCAGATCGTCCATTCGATGCAAAGGCTGCCGCAGAACGCGACCGCTCCGAAATTGAGAATCTTGAGAAGGGTGGCCCAATCGCCATTGCTGATTACTATCTGGACAACTCCGGCGATGTTAAAACTCTTCACGAAAACTTCGCAAAGCTCTTAAAAGAAATCGAGTTTTTGGACTAATAATGACAAAAGACTTACAGATATCTGAGCGCGAGCTTGCCTTCGTACTAGAGGCGCTAGCCGAAACCGAAAGCATTCCAGGCGATGTCGTGGAATTCGGTTGTTATACCGGTGATACTTCGGTTCGCCTTGCCGAGCAGATGAAGAACTGGCCAGAAAAATGGCTCTGGCTTTATGATTCTTTCGAAGGTCTTCCGGAAAAAAGTGCCGAAGATAAATCCGGCGATGGTTGGGCATTTAGGCCAGGCGAACTAAAAGCCAGTATTGATTCTGTAAGTCATAAGTTTAAAAAGTATAAACTACCTGAGCCAGTTATCAAGAAGGCTTGGTTTAACGAGCTTGATCCTGATTCGGATTTGCCAAGCCAGATTTCTTTTGCGCTTCTTGATGGCGATTATTATGATTCGATCAAAACCTCGTTCGAGCTAATCTTGCCAAAGCTTGCTCCGGGCGCGATTGTTGCTGTCCATGATTACCGCAACGCCGCTTTGCCGGGCAGTGCAAAAGCTGTAAATGAATTCCTCGATGCTAATCCAAATTTTGATTTAAAGATAGCGGGCACGCTTGCCATTCTAACGAATAAATAAGTATCATAACAATATGAATAAAACACGTAAAATAGTTTTATTAACCTTTAAGATCTCTGTCATAGTTATAGCGATTGTTTTCTTGTTTCGCTGCATTTTTGATCCAAACTATTCGAAGTGGGGTGGCGTCATTGCTGGTGTAATCTTGCCGTTTTTGCCAGAGATTTTTAGTAAGCTCTTCTGTATTAAAATCTCCTATCGCGTTGAGCTTATGTATTATACCTTCCTTATTCTTGCTCTGAGCCTTGGTATTAGTGCGGATTTGTATAAGACTGTTCCTCTCTATGACAAGGCGGTTCATACGCTCTCTGGGGCTGGTACGGCTTTGATTGGCTTCTATATGCTTCGCTATTTCAAGGCCGAGAAAACTCCAGCCGTCTTCAGGGGTATGTTTATGATCTTCTTCTCGATTTCTGTTGCTGTGGCTTGGGAATTTTTCGAATTCTTCTGTGATAAATGTCTTGGTCAGCATATGCAGCAGCTTGTTACTACTGGCGTAGATGACACGATGCTAGATATGCTTGTTGCAACAATCGGCGCAATTATTGGTGGTGTTTTGATGGCAAATAAAAAGGTTCAGAACTTCCTCGAGAAATAAGATGAAAACTAACCGAAACTATCCAAAAGTAATTATTTCTAAGCGTGCTTACGAGCGCCAGAAAAATACTCAACATCCTTGGGTTTACGATAATGAAATCGTTCAGGCTGAGGGTAAGTATGAGAATGGTGATATCGTAGATGTTTTTGCTGAGAAAGGCGCGTATATTGGCTCTGGTTTTGTGAATGATAATTCCAAGATTCGTGTCCGCATTATTTCTCGCAACGCCAATGACGTATTTGATGAAGCTTTTTGGGAGCGACGCGTCCGCTACGCTTTTGCTTATCGCGAAACGGTTTTGCCTCTTGATGAGAATAATAACTGTCGTCGCTTGATTCATGGTGAATCGGATGGCTTCTCTGGTTTAACGCTCGATCAATACGGAACGGTTTTGGTTTCTCAGGTTTTGTCTCTTGGCATCGAGGAGAGGAAAACGGATATCTATAATGCTATCTTGAAGGTGCTTCATGAAGGCTCTGATTCTAAAGATATCTACCATATTTTCGAGCGTAACGACGTTGCTATCCGAGATTTGGAAGGTATGGAGCAGGGCAAGGGCTGGTATCTTGGCGAAGGCCAAACTCAGCCAGAAAGCACCGAGATTCAGATTATTGAAAACGGCATTAAATATCTTGTAGATTTCAAGAATGGACAAAAGACTGGTTTCTTTGTTGATCAAAAGATGAATCGCCGCGCAATTAGTAATATCGCAAAAGACAAAACAGTTCTAGATTGCTTTACGCATACTGGCTCCTTTGGCCTTAATGCTGCAAAAGGTGGTGCAAAGAAAGTTGTTTCTTTGGATATTTCCGAGCGCGCTATCGAGCAGGCCAAGAAAAACGTTGCCTTGAATTTTGATAATTCTCAGATTGAATTTGCTGTAGCTGACGCCTTTGATTATCTTGAAACGATCAAGAAAAATGATTTTGACTTTATTGTTCTAGATCCGCCAGCCTTTACAAAATCTCGTAAAACAATCCACAATGCTTACGATGGATATAAGAGAATTAATTATCTTGCCATGAAAGCTTTGCCTCGTGGCGGTTATCTTGCAACCTGTTCTTGTTCGCATTTCATGAGCCACGAGAACTTCAAAAAGATGCTTCTTGATGCCTCGCGCGAAGCTGGCGTTGAGCTAAAACAGATCGAAGAGCGTCAACAAGGTCCAGATCATCCAATTCTGCTAAACGTTCCAGAAACGGATTATTTAAAGTTCTTTATTTTTCAAGTTTGTTAATAAAAACAAAAGCAAAATGTCGGTATAATTAAAGTATGTTTAAGAAATTCGTCCGCAAACGATTAGAAAAATATACTCGAAAATACTTTAGAAAATATGAACCGACACTTGTAGTCGTAGTGGGATCTGTCGGCAAGACGACTACTAAGGCCGCGATTGCTACCGTGCTTCGCGCCTGCGATAAAACAGTGCGTGTATCGAACAAAAACTACAACGCAGATATGTCTGTGCCGCTTGCGCTGCTTGGTGTAGAGTATCCAGAGGATTCTGTGCGTTCTATCAAGGCCTGGTTCAAGGTCTTCAAAGAGATGAAGAAACGTATCAAAGAAGACGACGTTCCGGATGTAATTGTTCAGGAGCTTGGCACGGATCATCCTGGCGAGATCCCTCATTTTGGTGAATACTTACATGCTGACGTTGCCGTTGTGACGGCTATTTCTCCAGAGCATATGGAATATTTCAAGACCTTGGACAATGTGGCTAGGGAAGAACTATCGGTTGCGGATTTTGCGGATACGACCATTGTAAACGAAGAGGATATTCCTGCAGATTATCTTGAAAACCGCTTCATAATGTATGGCTACGATAAATATTCGGACTTCCGCTTTATCGAGACCAAGAGAACTCCGCTTGCGGGCTATGAGGGTGAATTGTCTTCGAAAGATTTTGGTAGGCTCATGGTTAAGATTCCAGCTCTCAGCGAGCCAGCCCTAAAAGCTATGCTTGCTGCCACGGCAGTCGCAACAAAGCTTGGTATCCATATTAAGACTCTTGAGTCAGCTCTAGCTGAGATTCCTTCTGTTCCTGGTCGTATGCAGTGCCTTGATGGCAAGAACGAGACGATTCTTATCGATGATACATATAATGCTTCGCCTCTTGCCGTTAAGGCTGCTCTAGATATGCTTTACGAGATTGATTCTCCTCAGCGCATCGCAGTACTCGGTAGTATGAATGAGCTTGGTGATACTTCTGCCGATGCTCATAAAGAGGTTGGCGAATATTGTGACCCAGAAAAACTCGACCTGGTTATTACGATTGGTGAGGAAGCCAGAGTTCATCTTGCTCCAGCTGCCAAGAAGAACGGCTGCAATATCAAGACCTTCAAGCATCCAAAACATGCTGGCGAATTTGTCGAAGAAAAGGCAAAGAAGGGCGCAGTAATCCTGTTTAAAGGTAGCCAGAACGGCGTTTATGCAGAAGAGGCTCTAAAAGTTATGCTAAAGAATCCAGAAGATTCGAAGAAGCTTGTTCGTCAAGATAAGCTCTGGATGAAGAA
>JAZNRZ010000012.1:0-47917 GCA_045590975.1 Candidatus Nanosyncoccaceae bacterium
CGGAAGCTGTCAAAGAAGGCAAGGCAAAGATTGCTAAGAACTAATTAACAAGCTTAGTTCCGAATCCGCGAAGGATTCTAAACATTGGAAAATAAAATTCCTAAGGAGGAAAAATGGCAGATAAAACCGTAAAAGAAGTTGCTGGTGAAGCAAAAGCTATCAGCATTGAGCTTATCAAGAAGCTAAAAGAACTTTCCGGTGTTGGCCTAACCGATGCTAAGAAAGCTCTCGTCGAAGCTAAAGGTGATTTCGACAAAGCTCTTTCTGAAATGCGCAAGAAGGGTATGACAAAGGCTGAAAAGCGTGGCGATCGCGAAACTCGCGAAGGTCTCGTTGATTCCTATATCCATGATGGCCGCATTGGTGCTATCGTTGAAGTTAACTGCGAAACATCTTTCGTTGCTAAGACCGATGAATTCAAGGACCTTACGCACAAGATTGCAATGCAGGTTGCTTCTATGAACCCACTTTATGTCACTGAAGATCAGATCCCAGAAGAGAAGCGCGCAGAAGCTATCAAAGAAGCTGAAGCATCTCTAACTGGTAAAGAGCCAGAGGACAAGAAGCAGGAAATTCTTGCAAAGAAAGTTTCCAAAGCTTTCTCCGATCGCGTTCTTATGAACCAGCCATACATCTTTGATGATAAGAAAACTGTTGAACAGTTCATCAAGGAAGCTAACGCAAAGCTTGGCGAAAATATCGTCGTTAAGCAGTTCAAGCGCATCGAGCTTGGTGTTACTGAGTAATTAGAGTAACAAACAAAGGTCCCCTCGAAAGAGGGGATTTTTGGCGCCTTGAAAAAACATAAAGCAAAGCTTAAGCAAATCAAAAAAACCACCGCTTTATGTGCGGTGGTTTATGAGGCTTATCTCTTGATAGCTCTATTTACTAGGAAGAATGATGCTGCGATGAAGCTAACGCTTCCGAGACCAATCATCCAGATATTGTGGCTTGCTGTGTCTGGGTTTTCTGGAACTTTCTTCTTGTAAATGAAGATTACTGTTTCGTTCTTAGTCATATTATCCGTTGAAGTTTCGGAACTTGTGCTATGAACGCCAACATATTCGTAACCCTTACTAGAGAAGTCTTTCTCGGTTTCGCTATAGCTACCGCCATCTGGAATCCATACGCGATCCTTGCTTTCGAATTCGGTGTAGGTATCGTTCTCGCCTTCTTCGGCATAGATTACGTCGAGAGAGTGCATCTTGTAGATGAACTGAACACGGATATTGCGGTCACTGAATGTGCCGGAATCTTCATCGTAAGCTGGATCAAGCGTAATTACGCCCGCATAGTCGATATCTCTACCGTGATAACTTACTTCGGTTACGCCAGCTTCTTCCCAAGTATCGCCAGCTAGTTTGCCGGTTTCGCTCTTTGTTGGAGCGGCTTCACTGCCGTCTTCCCAAACATAGGTGACGGTCAAATTGTAGCGCTTGATCTTGTCATAAAGGAAGATTACGGTTGCGTTCGCCTTCATGTTGGTCTTGGTGGCTGGGTCGCTCGTGCTATGTATGTCATAGTATTCGTAATCCTGCGCAGTAAGGTCGATTGGCTCTTCGGCATAGTTGCCACCATCAGGGATATACTGAGTATCTTTGTGCGAGATTTCGGTATAGGCGTTATTTTCGCCTCTTTCGGCATAGATTACGTCGAGAGAGTGCATCTTGTAGATGAACTGAATGCGAACGTTGCTATCGTCGAATGTGCCAGAAGCTGCATTGTAAGCTGGGTCTAGGACGATTTCGCCAGGATAGTCTAGAGCGGTGCCGTGGAAGTTTACGCTTCTTGTGCCTGTCTCATCCCAGGTGTCATTTTTATGGAAGCCTTCTTGATATTTTTGCGTTGCGGCTTCGCTGCCGTCTTCCCAAACATAAGTAACCGTGAGGGCGTAGGACTTCTTTCTGTAGATGAAGACTACAGTTGCGCTGTTCTTCATGTTGGTTGTCGAGACTGGTGAGCTCGTGCTGTGAATGCCGACGTATTCGTAACCGTCACTAGTTAGATCAATTGGCTCTTCGGCATAGTTGCCACCATCAGGGATATACTGAGTATCTTTGTGCGAGATTTCGGTGTAGGTGTCGTTCTCGCCTTCCTCGGCATAGATTACATCGAGTGGATGCATCTTGTAGATATATTGTACGCGGATATTATGGTCGCTAAATGTGCCAGAAGCTGCATCGTAGGCTGGGTCTAGAACGATATCGCCAGGATAGTTCAATGCTGTACCGTGGAAGTTTACACTCCTTGTTCCGGTTTCGTTCCAGGTATCGCCAGCTAGTTTGCCAGTTTCGCTCTTTGTTGGAGCAGCTTCGCTGCCGTCTTCCCAAACATAAGTAACCGTGAGGGTATATTCTGGGTCAGGCGTTAATGGTGTTAAGTCGTTTAGGGAAAGATAGTATGAGTCGCCTACTAGATCAATGTTATTAGCGATAATTATGCCCTGTAGACCATCTACGGCAACTTCTACACTAGCGCCAGGAGCAATGATTGTTGAGCTTGAGTGGTTGCGAGTGGTGACTTTTCCAGTATATACACCGTCGGACTTGCTAGAATCGAATACGTTAAGGATGATGTGGTTTGGATACTGGTAGTCTGTTACCTTATAGCGCAAGCAGCTAACCTGATCTTCGGTGCCATTTAGCTGAGCTTCGTGAGATACATGCCATTCATCCATTAGACCTTTGCCAGATTCAGGGTCAAATTTATTATTGGCTGGATCGAAATAATTTGGATTAGCCTTTCCATCGTCGTAGCAAATCCTAAAACCGCTCTTTAGCTCAAATTCTTCTGGATAATCCTTTAAATCCACGTTTACTACCAGGGAAGAAGGCTTGTTTTGATCGAAGCCTACAACTTCGATTTCTGTAGTTGGGTCTAGCAAATCGTAGGCATTAATAGTTACGTAGTTAGCGCCCTCATCATTAGAAATGCGAAGGTACTTATGGTTCATTTCTTGATCGGTGCGTGCAGTTGTACCAGTAACCGTATTTGTATCAGGTGTATTTCTAATTAGCTGGTTTTGTTCAATTGCGTCAGCTTTTACGGCAGCTAAATCCAAGAATGCAGGTCCATTAACATCTTCTTTCCAGAGGTTGTCGTAGTAATTGACTGAGTCTTCGCCCTCTTTGCGCCTTGGGCCATTCATGTCTGCCCCATTGAAAGTCCAAAGCTCGCCAAAACCATCCGTAGCGTTCTGTGAAGGTTTACCACCGGCGTTAACATCGTTGCCTACAATAAGGACACTTGAATTTGCGTGATCGTCGCCAGCATAGAAGCTGTGAAGAATAACTTCGTCGTCTGCGGATTTAATATAGTTTGCAGTTGGAATATCGAAGTGTGCAATATTATTGCCATCGCCAGTAAGGTAGTTTACTGCAATGTTACCATAAGCCTGCTGTGTCTGGTCGAAGTTATTGAAAGTAATAATATGAAAATTGCCGAGTGCGCCGGTAGAACCGAAGTTGCCGTCATAAATCTGGGCAACGCTAGCATTTGCGAATGTTCTGTCGCTCGTGAGTTTGGAAGTACCATCGGTAGCGCTAACAATTGGCGCGCTTACGTCGGTTCTCTGTGGAACCAAGTCTGACACGTCAGCGTTGGCATTATTTTTTACTATTGTGCTGGCAATTACGCCTATTCCTAGTACGAGCGCTAGTGCGGATAGAGTGGACGCTATCCTGCTTGCTCGAAAATTGCGCAAATTTAGACGCATTTTCTTACACCTCTCTGTTTTATAAATGTTTATTTTGACCTATTTGAGGATATATTAACATAAGTATTTTGCACTTGCAAGAGTTTTTTCTAAAAAAGTTCTACTACTTGAAAATAATTGTAAAATATGATATAATAAAGCTACCCGTTCCTGAGAACTTCGGACACCAAAAGGGACGTACATTACTATTCTAGAAAGGAGATAGAGCTTCATGAAAGTCTATCGAAACAACAAGGACCTCAGAAAAATAGGCCTCAAGTTTGACAACCTTGAGAGTACTCAGATGCTGCTGGCTGCCTCCGGCTCTCTGGAGGACGAAGTCAAGGTTAGCATTGGCTACCGCAACCGCGACCTCGACGGCGACTTCAATGCCGATCCTGACTACATCAAGGACTACGATGCAGATTTGTCCTGGGTGGTCAAGACTCTGCTTGATGCCTGTGATCGTGATTGTGAGAGCAAGTTCAATGTTCGCTTCGTTTCTGATGACGGCACCAAGGTCGTTAGCGTTCGTAAGAGCGATACCGGAATGACCTTCCAGGCTCTGATCGATAGCCTTATTGGCTAAATATTTCTTCTTTCGTTTACTCCCGCTCGATGCGAGCGGGATATTTTTTTGTCCACAAAAAACTCCCCACATTAAAAGGGGAGCTTTTGTTGTGATCGAATTATTCTTCGACGTTATCTTTTAGGTCTTTGCCTTCCATAAGGTTAGCGAAGTCGGATAGATAGAAGCCTAGAACGCCGCCAAATACTGGGAAGATTACATAGGTAACTAGCATTGGCATCAAAGCGTTCATTAGAGAATCTACGCCTTCAGCGCTTGCTGGGAAGATACCATACATCATGCCAACAGCTGGGTTTAGTACGAAGGTGTTGGATTGCTGACCAAAGAAGTTGCTATTGATAACAACTGCAAGAAGCATAGCGACGAATACGCCAGCAGATACAGTGATAGCAAATGCGACTTTGTTTTCTTTGACGCGCTGTGCACGAGCAAAGAAGAAAGCAATGATAATAGCACCAATGAATTCTATCATTGTGACAGCCCAGAAGAAGCTGTAATCTGCGTTTGCTGCTACTAGATCGCTAGTTGCGGTTAGGGTTGGCAAAACAGATGTTGCGGCTTCGATGTTGCCGGAGTTGATGCCAGCCTGATAGAAACCATTAATTACTAGGAAACCTAGCCATGAACCAAGTACCTGAGAAATGATGTAGATAACACCACGAACTGCGGAAACGCGGCGGCTTGCCATCATACCTGCGGTAACGATTGGGTTTAGGTGTGCGCCGGATAGCTTGACAATAGCAAGTGTGATGCCGACGTAAGCAAGGATCATGTAAAGTGGGTTAAATAGACCAAGGGTAAGAGCAATCATGGTAATGATAGCTGTACCGAAGATCTCGCCAACGATAGCGCCAATGATTCTTGTATCTTTGAAGATGGTAAGAATGTTTTCGTTCTCGTCACCCTTGCGAGCAAAGAAGGTCTTTACTGCGCTTGGCTTTGCCTTGGAGCTAATGATCTTGGTTGTAACCTTTGCAGATTTGTTCTTCTTTACGTTGTTTTTGAACTCGGCCTTAGCTTTCTTGGAAACTTTCTTTGAAGATTTCTTTTTGGTAACGACCTTTGGCTCTTCTTCCTCTTCGTCGTCCTCGTCTTCTTCCTCTTCGTCGTCTTCCTCGGACTCTTCTTCTTCGGACTCGTCGTCTAGATCGTCGTCATCATCTTCCTCGTCGTCTTCGTCCTCATCTTCATCCTCGTCCTCATCGTCCTCGGATTCGGATTCGTCTTCAGATTCCTCGTCTTCGTCTTCAGATTCGTCATCCTCTTCCTCAGACTCGTCACTATCTTCATCTTCGTCTTCGTGGGATTCGTCCTCGTCTTCGTTGTCCTCGTCCTCATTCTCTTCGTCATCGTCGTCTTCTTCGGCGTCGATGTCTTCATCTTCTTCGGACTCGTCTTCTTCGTCGACTTCCTCATCCTCGATTTCTTCATCTTCGACAACGTTCTCGAGTTCTTCGTCGTCTACAATTTCCTCACCCTTTTTGACAGCTTTGGCTTCTTCAGCTTCTACGGAATTGTGCTTAGCGGCATTTTTGGCGCGCTTAGCATTCTTGGCCTTTGACTTTGCCATCTGTACCTCCTCTTAAACTAGTATATAAACTCAATATAACACAAATCTGCTACAATGGTATAAAACAGATATCAAAAAAGGAGTTCCGTGGGAATTTTAGTTCAAAAAGACGAAGATACTAGTGAATTACAGAGGCGCATTTCTGGCGACCTTAGAAGAAAGGATCGCGAGAATTCGCATGATGAAGATGATGGCGATTATGTAGAAAATTCTAGCTTCGTCGAGGGTACACGTAAGTCCTCAAAATCTGTACTTTTCTGGGGAACATTGGTTGTTCTTGCAGGTCTTTCCTTGGTTGTGATTTTTGCTCTAAAGTAGTAAAATCTAAGGTATTATGCCAAGTGTTGTGGAGAATAAAATCGCCGAGTTGAAGGCGCAACTCAAGGCGTTAAATCAAGAATATGCCAAAATCAAAGATATTCCCGCTGAAGAGCGTGGTGATTTTGGTCGCAAACTAAACGAAAAGAAACAGAAGCTTAATGCCGAGATTGCTGCAGCTGAGGCTGAAGCTCTCGAAGTTTCTGTCGAGCCACTAGATATTACAGCGCCTTGTGATATCAATGGCGAAATGCCAAAGTTTTTGACGGCGGATAACGGTAGTAAGCACCCACTAATGACGGAGCTTGACCGCGTTATCTCTATCTATCAGTCAATGGGCTTTGATATTGTCGAGTCTCAGCAGCTAGACGACGAATATCATATGTTCGATAGTCTTAACTTTGCCAAAGAGCATCCAGCTCGCGATAACTTTGATACTTTCCGCACCGAAGAAGGCTTTATTCCGCCTGCACATACCAGTACGATGCAGAATCGTATTTTGCGTGCATATAAATACAAGCTAGACGAGGGCAAGAATATTGCTGTCGCTGTTCCTGGTCGTGTCTATCGTAACGAGGATCAGGATGCGACCCACGAACACACTTTCTATCAGTGCGAAGGTGTTTATGTCTCCAAAACTTGTACACTTGGTAACATGCTTGGTATCTTGCGTGAATTCTTTGAAAAATACTACAACCAAAAACTTAACATCCGCACGCAGCCTGGCTTCTTCCCATTTACGGAGCCATCTCTTGAATTTATGATCGAAAAACCAGCCTCTCTTGTTGGCAAATCTGGTGAATATCTTGAAATGCTCGGTTGTGGCATGATTCATCCAAACGTTCTAAAAGAAGCTGGTATTAACCCGGACGAATATTGTGGCTTTGCTTGGGGCGGTGGCATTGACCGCCTAGTCATGCTAAAGCGCAAGCTAACCGATGTTCGCTATTTCGAATCCGCAAAACTTGATTTCTTGAAGGAGTTATCATGCTAATTTCTTTGAACTGGCTCAAAAAATATGTAGACATCGATGTCTCCGACGACGAACTTGTTCGCCTTATTGGCTCTCGCTTGGTTGAGGTCGAAGGCGTTATTGATGAAACTCACAAATACGACAAAATCTATGCCGTAAAGGTTGTTAGTGCCGAGAAAATCCCAGATACACACCTATCTCTATGTGCTATCGATGATGGTGGCCGCGAAACGGATATTATCCGCGACAAAGACGGCAATATTCAGGTTATGTGTGGCGCGCCAAACGTTCATGCTGGCATGATGGCTGCATGGATTGCTCCAGGTGCTATTGTTCCTGCTAGCGTTCATGATGACGCTCCATTTGTAATTGGTATGCGCAAGATGCTAAAGAAGTATGATTCTTATGGTATGCTTGCCGGTGCTGACGAGCTAGATTTTGGCGGCGATCATCTTGGCATTGCCGAGCTCGATCCAAAGGTTGCTAAACCTGGCATGCCTCTAGCAGATATCTATGAGCTTAACGATATTATTCTAGATATCGAAAACAAGTCTTTGACTCATCGCCCAGATACCTTTGGCGTAATTGGCTTTGCGCGCGAAGTTGCTGGCATTCTTGGTAAAGAATTCAAGACTCCAGAATGGCTATTCGAAACCAAGCCAAGCTTCAAGAATGAAGATGTCGAACTGGATATCGAGATCGCAGACAAGAAACTTTGCCCACGCTATACTGCGCTGGTCATGATGCCTCATGGCGAATTTGAGGACAAGTATCTTACTTTGGAGCGTACTTATCTTTGCAAGTCTGGCATGCGCCCAGTCAGCCCAATTGTAGATCTAACGAACTACTTGATGCTTCTATCTGGTCAGCCGACACATGCTTTCGACTACGATAAGTTCCTTGCTGTTGGCAAGGCAAAGACGCCAAAGATTCTTGTTCGTGCTGCAAAAGATGGTGAAAAGTTGACTCTTCTCGACGGCAGAGAAGTAGAGCTAAATTCTAATGATATTGTTATTACGAGCAACGATATTCCTGTTGCGCTCGCTGGTGCAATGGGTGGCAAGAACACTGAGATCGACGAAAAAACCAAGCGTATTATCCTTGAGTCTGCAACTTTCAGCCTATTTAACCTTCGCAAGACTCAGATGAATCACGGTATCTTCTCCGAAGCTATTACGAGGTTCACGAAGGGTCAGCCAGCTGGCCAGACTCTTCCTGTTGCTTTGAAGTTTGCAGAAGAGGCCAAGGCTTTGAAAGCAGTTGCTCTCTTTGATAGCCAGAAGAAAGCTCCAGAACCAATCGTCGTTACAATTTCTCTAGAAAAGATGGTTGGACTCCTTGGCAAGAAGTTTACTGCCGAAGAAACCAAGACAATCCTCGAGAATGTAAACTTTGACGTTACGATTGATGGCGACAAGATTAGCTGCACGGTTCCATACTGGCGCACAGATATTCATATTGCAGAAGATATCTATGAAGAAATCGGCCGCCTCAGTGGTTTTGATAATATCGACCCAATTTTGCCACTTCATGGGACTTCCGAATCTAGCCCACGCTTTGTTTTGAAGAGTCGCATTCGCGAATTCTTGAGCGCACGTGGCGCAAATGAAGCTCTTACTTATTCATTTGTGAACGGTGAGCTCCTAAACAAGGTAAAGCAGGACGAGAAGAATTCTTACAAGATCGTAAACTCTATCTCCCCGGATCTTCAGTATATCCGCCAGAGTATCGCTCCATCGCTATTGAATAAGGCATATATGAACATCCGCGCTGGCTACAAGCAGTTCGCAATGTTCGAATTTAATCAGGTCTACCGCAAGAGCTTTGGCCTTGATGAACAGAAAGTTCCAAACGGTCGCCACGAGCTATCTATCTTGTTTATTAACAGCGATAGCAAGTGTGAATACTACCAGGCAAAGCATTATCTTGAAGCATTGCTCCAGAATCTGAATATCAACTTCGAGATCCGCAAGTTCGAATCCGAAGCAGATAAATCCAATGCATATTATGAGTCAAAGCGCTCCGCTTCCATTTATGTTGGAGATGAGCTAATTGGTTATCTTGGCGAAGTAAAGAATTCTATCTTGCAGGGCTTCAAGCTTCCTCAGGGTACGGCATGTTTCGAACTAGCTTTGGATTGCTTGGTTGAACTTCAGAGTGATACTCCTGCAAAGAGGCCTCGCTTTAGTCAGTATCCATCTGTAGAAAGAGACATTACTCTCACGGTTGCTGGCAAGCAGGATTATCAGGCAGTAGAGAAAGCTCTTAAAGATGTTCTCGAAGCTAAGGATTTGATTTATAGCGTAAAACCAGTCTCGATTTACCAGGCCGAGGGTCAAGAAACAAAGAACTTGAGCTTCCGTGTCAGCTTCGCTGATGCGAACAAAACTCTCGCCAAAGAGGCAATTCAAGCTATAATGAAAGAGTTGGAAACTGTTAAATTTTAATTAATCGGTGGGCGACGGAGGTAATACATGATTAAGAATGACGATAAAAAGACATCGCCAAAACAGCGTATTGTGATCTGCGCGATTGCGGTCTTTATGCTTGCGGCAACTTTCATGCTTTATGTTGGCATGGTCTTGAACTATCAGAATGGCGAGAAAAAGCAGCAGACTCAGACAGAGAAGCAGCAGAGATTGACCGAGCTTATGCAGGAGCATAGCGCAGAGGTTAACCAGTTGGCACAGGGTCTTTCCGAGAAATACTTTAACGATTTTATCGGATACAAAGATCGCGTAAAGAGCTTCAATGCTGCTGATGTCACTTCGCTTGGTACTAAGGATTTGAAGGTTGGCGACGGCGCAACGATCGAAGATGGTAACGAAGATACAGATTACTCTGCTTACTATATCGGTTGGTTGTCTGACGGTACTATCTTTGATTCTTCCTTCGATAGCAAGACTAGCCCAACATCTCTAAAGTTCCCACTAGAAGGTTCTACTGGTATGATTCAGGGTTGGCTAGACGGCATCTCTGGCATGAAGATTGGCGGCGTTCGTGAGCTAACAATCCCATCTGTCTTGGCTTACGGCGAAACAGATAACGGTACGATTCCTGCAAACAGCCCACTAAAGTTTATCGTGATGCTTATTCCAAAGCAGGTTGAGCCAGATTATCCAGAAGAATTCTATAAGCTATATTATGGCGATTCTTATACGACCATGATGCAGCAGGGCGAATCTGAAGAGTAAAAACTCCAGAAAGAATCCCATCGAAAAGGTGGGGTTCTTTTTTGTTATACTAAGGCTATGGATAATAAGCTTAAGGCAATATTGCTAATTATAGTCTGTTGGATAGGCTTAGCGGTGCTATGTTTAGTATTGGGGTCAATAAGTAATTTGATAACAATTGTTAAGCGCAAGATTAGATTAAGAAGACATACTGTTTTGACGCAAGGAATTTGTACTAGGGTGGAGGTAAGTACTGGCTCTGACGTTAGGAGCGTGACTGTATGTTTTAAGGTTAAAACAGAGAATGATGAAGAGGAATTCTTGTTGCTAGATTCAGTGAGTCATCCGTGCCCAATTCAAAAGGGAGATAAAATGGAGCTATTGATTGATCCGTACAAGAGTACTTGTCTTCTTTCGGAGAATGGACTTGCAAAATATAAAGAACTGGATCGAAAAAGAACAAAAAAGACAAAGATAATTATGATGATAATTGCCACATTTGGCATAGGTCTCATCCTGGCTATGATATTGACGATGAGTGGCATAGTCAAATAGTTTGAAAAAACTAGTCAGGGGGTGCTTTGACAAAATCTCAAAATGTGTTACTATATAAACACATACGTAATCCGTAAAGTTCTTTAGAAAGAGAGGTGTTATTATTGCCAATACGCAAAATACATTCAGACGAAGAAATTTTTGCGAGCCTTCGCAGAGTAGTAAAAATCCTTGGCAGGCGCCCGCTACGGCGAGAATATGAAAAGTATCGCTATGATTCTGAACCGACCGCAGATACTATTACTAGACGTTTTGGTAGTTGGAAGGAGGCTTTAATCGCTGCAGGAATCGACCCGAAGGATCCAGGGCAAAACCCAAATTTTCTCACGGACGGGGAGATATTGGAGCATCTGCGAGAAATTGCTCGTGTCGTAGGACATACGCCGAGCGTTCCAGAATATAATGCTTTGCGTCGCCCGCATATGGCTTGCTCGACTACAGTTTCTGAGCGCTTTGGCGGAAGGTGGGAATATGCCATAGATGCTGCAGGGCTGCCTGAGCGTAATTCGAACAAGATTGAACGCGAGCGAATCATAAAAGCTCTGCAAGAAATCGCGAGAAAACTTGGCCATTCTCCGACTAAAAGCGAGTACAAAGCGAATAGGGCAAAAGATATGCCTAGTGAAAAAGCAATATCGCGTAACTTTAATTCTTGGGCTGATGCTCTGAAGGCTGCTGGTTTCAAGCCCTGCAAGCTTATTTCAACGGGGCGAAGATACTCGGACGAGGAAGTGGCTAAGAGTTTGCATATCGTGGCAGAAAAACTCGGTCATACTCCGTCGCTCAAGGAATATGTCAGGTATCATGAGCCTGATATGCCGAACGATAAAACGCTGCGCATAAGGTATGGTTCTTGGCCGCTAGCCCTGAAAGTAGCTGGCTTCGAAGATTACGATGCGAAGTCCAAGGACCACCGAGTGGTGTTCGAAGAAAAGTATTCTGACGAAGAAATTCGGAAAGCTCTGGTGGTCGTGGCCGATAAGGTCGGACATGCACCCTCGCGAAATGAGTACAGACGACTTCGCTCTGGCGACTCACCCAGTCCGAGCACGGTTCTCTATAGGTATAAAACCTGGATGGAAGCGCTGAAACAGAATGGGCTGCTAGACGGCGAGTAATGGCACGGACTCGATCAATCTCCTGCTAAAGCGGGAGATTTTTCTTTACCTAAAACATGCTAGTGTACTTTACAAATCCCCCATTTTGTTATAAAATAAAACTCATATAAAAGATATTTTGCGCCTGGTGCTGGAGGTAGAGCCAGCCTAGGCGCTTTTTGTTGAGAAAATGGGAAGCAATACGAAAAAGCAAGCGCCAAAGGCCAAGACGCAAGCTACAAAAACGACCAAGAAAACCAGTCGTAAAGCTCAGAAAAAATCTGAGCCAATTGTTGTTGCCCAGATCATGGGGAAATGGGTTGGCGGTGGTGTTGAAGCTGTTATCATGAACTATTATCGCCATATCGATCGCACTAAGGTCCAGTTCGATTTTATCTGTGACGAAGATTCGACCAATATTCCTTACGATGAAATCAAGAATTTGGGGGGGCATGTGATTCTTTGTCCGCCATACCAGAAGCTGCCGAAGTATCTCAAATTCTTGAAGCAACTCTTCCGTGAGAAGAAATACGCAATAGTTCACTCGAATATTAATACTTTGAGCGTCTTTCCGCTCTATGCTGCCAAGAAAGCTGACGTGCCGGTGAGAATTGCGCATAGTCACAGCACGAGCAATCCAAAGGAATGGAAGAAGAACCTCCTAAAGAATGCTTTGCGCCCGTTCAGTAAGAGGTATGCGACGGATTATTTTGCTTGCACTGAGCATGCTGGCGCCTATCAGTTTGGCAAGAAAGCCGTAAAACAGGGCAAAGTAAAGATTATTACGAACGCGATTGATATCGAAAAGTTCAAATTTGATCCAGAGGCTCGCAAGCGCTTGCGCAAAGAGTTTGGATTTAGGGATGACGATTATGTGATTGGGAATTTTGGTCGCTTGATTCCGCAAAAGAACCAACTATTTCTAATTGATGCTTTTGCTGAATTTAAGAAAAAGAACCCCAATGCAAAGCTATTGATTGTGGGAGAAGGCGAGTTACGCGATAAACTGGAAGAAAAAATTGCCAGCTATAGCCTGACTAACGATGTCCGAATTGAAGGTTTCCGCAAAGATTTAAATAAATGCTATTCTGCGCTAGATCTTTTTGCTTTTCCGAGCATTTACGAGGGTCTTGGGATGGTTGCGGTCGAAGCACAAGTAGCTGGGCTGGATGTAATTGCAAGTGAAGATATACCGCTTGATATTGATCTTGGAAAGGTTATGTTTAGAAAGTGTAATAAAGTATTTCTTTGCCAGAAGAACCATGAAGAAAAATATAATATCAAGAATAACGCACAAAAGCTTCAAGAATTATATTGTGTTGGGGACTAAAATGAAAGAAAAAAGAGCAAATCTACTAATTAAAAAAATACTATCAGAAAAGCAAAAAAGAATCGTTTTGTTTTTGATGCACCCAATTAGAAATAAAATAATCTTATTGAATATCGGTTCATGGGCTAAGAAAAACAGAGTAAACATTAATTACTGGAATGAGTCAAAGAATCTTGGCGATTTGATTAGTCCATTGGTAATTAATTATGTTCTAAGAAAAAATGGCAAAACTGGCGAAGAGGTGATTGAAAAAACGAAGCACTTATATGGCATTGGGAGCGTTTTGACTGCAGGGTTACAGGATTGTACGGTTTGGGGAAGTGGGGTTTTGAATTCTAAGATAACCGATAGATTAAGACGAAGGAGGTTAGATATTAGGGCGGTACGTGGACCACTAACAAAGGCCGTCCTCGAGGATTATGGCTATGTGGTCCCTGCAGTTTATGGGGATCCAGCGCTTCTTATGTCAGATATATATAGGCCAAATAAATCAAAAAGAGTTGCAAAATATGGCGTTATTATGCATAAAGACTATGAGTTTGCTAACAATAAAATGCCGCACGATTCTATTGAAATAGATATAAAGACGGATAACTATGAGAAATTTATTGATCAAATAAATAGCGTTGACATAGTGATTTCGTCGAGTCTTCATGGCATTATTCTGGCTGAGGCATATGGCAAGAAAGCTATTCTTTTCCAGCCGCAAAAAGATTTCTTTAAATACTATGACTATTATTATGGCACTGGAAGGCTTGTTTTTCCTGTTATTAATTCGTTCGAGGAGCTAAAGAATGTCGTGCCCGCAGAAGCACCTGACTTAGAAAGGATAAAAAAGCGTCTTTACGAGAGCTTTCCGTTGGACCTGTATGAAAAAAAATAATTCTGTAAGAAAGATACCGCTCGGCATTATGGTATTAGCAATCGCTTGTTGCTGTGGTTTGCCGATGCTTGAGGCGACGGTTGGGGTATTTCAGCTATTACTGACCGCTTCCCGGTTAGCTATTATTCTGGTCTGCTTTTTAGTGATCTATGACAAGGCAATTAGACTAGATCGCGTCTTTATGTTAGGGACGCTTTTGATACTATATCCCTCTGTAATGACGTTGATTAGACAAGGCGATTTGACATATGCCCTAAGCTTATTAATGAAACCGTATGCTCTCTTATTGCTATTGTATACCTGTTTGTACTCAAAGAACCAAAACGAAATAGTAAAGGCTTTTTCGAGATATATCCTGGCGCTAGTTTTAATTGATATTGCCACTATTATATTGTTTTCAGATGGAATGAACATTGCATCTTACTATTCATCATTAACATGGTTTCTAGGCTATAAGACAGCAAGGCTCCCGTATTTGTTGGCACTAATGTTCTTGTATGGAGCGAGATATAATCGCGGACTGTGTTCCAAAAAAATCAAATACATAATCTGTGCAATTGCTGTCATAGACTCGATGTTATCGAGGGGATCTGCTTGTACGGTAGCCATATTAATATACTCTATATATTATCTATTGGATAATATCCCGAGAATAGCGTTAAGGCGAGCAACGATTCTTGTTATAAGCTTGTTTGCGAATATTGGTTTTATTATGTTTAGTTCAAGTAATATTTTGGGCTTTATGATAAATAATATCTTAAACAAAGACGAAACTGTTGTATATAGGGTACAAATCTGGGATAAATGCTTACGACTAATCGCCGACAGCCCTATATTTGGAAATGGGGTCTTAACAACAGTAAGATATGTTTCCTTGACGGGATATAGATTGGGGACATCCGCGCATAATGGCTTGTTGACTATTCTTGTTACTGGCGGGTTGTTGTATCTGATTATGTATGGAGGTATTTTATGGAAGCTACTGGCGGACACCTCGAACAATAACAGAAAAATAGCGACTGGATATGTGCTCGCAAGCATAATCGCTAGCCTAACTTCGTCAGTACTAGTTTATAACCCATTTATATACTTGCCATTATTGCTAAACGAAAGGATTAATAATGAAAAACAATAAAAACATAGATTATTTAAAGAAAATGATTCTAAAGAATCATAAAACGCTCAATTGCATCTATAGAAAGCCAAGAAAAAATATTGTGAATCTGCACTGGTGGAGCATGCGTCGAAATGACCATGTTGAAAACGTAGGAGACTATTTGTCGGTAGTGATTTGTAATTATATGTTAAGAAAACGAGGAAAGGATCTCTACTCGAAGACGAATAAAACAAAGCATCTATACGCTGTCGGCTCAATTATTCAAGGAGGAGCGCAAAACGCTACTATTTGGGGCAGTGGTCTGAAGAGTGGCTCTTGTGATTTGCCTATACTATTGAGAAAAACCAGAAAACTGGATATCAGGTGTGTGCGCGGACCTGAGACCGAAAAAGCCTTGCATGATGCTGGATTTGACTGTCCAAAAAAATATGGAGATCCAGCGTTGCTTATGCCTTTATTGTATACGCCAAGAAGTCTCGAAAAGACAAAATACAAAGTCGTTCTTCATCATGCGACAAGAAATATTGTTGATGATTATCTGTCTCCAATTACTGGCGACTATAAGGGGTTTATTGATGAGCTCGTAAATACAGAGTTAGTTATTAGTAGTTCGCTTCATGGCGTAATATTGGCTGAGGCTTATGGGGTCCCTGCGATTCTTCTCGCCGATAAGAGTACTGATAATACCTTTAAATATAAAGACTACTATGGGAGCACGGGGAGGAGAAATTTTCCTATTGCAAAAACGATAGAAGAAGCACTTAAAATGAAGCCTTCTATTCCGAAGAATATTGAGCAGCTTCAGAAAAACTTGTTAGAAACATTCCCTTATGATCTTTGGGAGGAAAGAAATGTCTAAAGATGAATTAGTGAGCGTCATTATTCCGACCTATAATAGGAAAGAAATGCTACTAAATGCAATTAGGAGCGTCAAGAAACAGAAAGGCGTATTGACGGAAATAATCGTTATTGACGATAATTCCGATGATGAAACCAGCGAAGCGATTAAGCCCCTTGTGGATAAAAAAGAGGTTAAATACTTTAGAAATAATAAGAACATGGGGCCAGGATTTAATAGGAATCTGGGTTTTAGGGAGTCAAAAGGTTGCTATGTCGTATTTATGGATGACGATGATGAATATACTGATGAGTTCTTTTTTGAGCGTGCAATTGACGAGTTTGAAAAGAATAAGACGCTATCTGTGGTAAGCTCGAATGCAAGAACACTATATTTACCATCGATGAGGACCAAAGACGGCAATATAGGGCTTTCTGGTTTTAAAAATGGTAGGGCTTTTATTTATGGAATGGGAAATAATAAGTACAATAAACCGCTAAGCACCTTTTCGTCTGTTTTTAGAAAGAGCACGTTATTGAAAGTGGATTTAGCGAATATGAAAATGGTTAACGATTACGCCATCTATTTAAGGGCTCTCACTGCAGGCAATATCTTCGTTCTGCCAGGTTTGATTGTGGGTAACTATCGAATGCATGATAGTAATATTTCGAATAACATAACAATGGATTTTATAATTCAGAATCTGGACGAGAGGAAGTGGGTATACGAAAGGCTCGTAGAAGAAGACGATAATACTAAAAGAGTTAATAGCTGGTGGAACTCTCAGATGTTTAAGTTGTTAAAGTATTACACTGTTGACAGTAATCCTAGCTATAGGGATAGTGTTAAGGTTTATCGTTGGATTATCAAAAACAGCCCGAAGAGCTTAAGGCTAAGAACTTTTGGCTGTGCGCTAATTATGGCATATAAACCATTAGCTTTAGTAAAGAAAGCTATTAGAAAAATAAAATGAGCGTTGATATTAGAACCAAAAAAGTAATTAAAGGAACCCTGCTATATAGTATCGGTACATTTGGGACGAAAATCCTAAATTTTATTGTAGTACCTCTATATACGTATTATATTTCGACTGCGGATATGGGCATATATGATATGCTTATTTCGACTGCTAGTCTATTGACTCCGATTATTACGTTTCAGATATCGGATGCTGCTTATCGGTGGATGATCCGAAAGGAAAAGATAGAAGATAGTATTTGCTCGACATACAGAGTATTGATTATTAATTCAGTAATAGCTTCAATTATCTGTATAGTCTTTGGGCTAATTTTTAGAGTTTCATATTTGTTTTTGTTCTTGCCGTATCTGTTATCTTCGAGGGGCATACAGACACTCCAAAAGCTAATAAGGGGTTTGAACAGGCAAGCGCTATATGCAATTTGCAGCATTGTTCACGCGGCAATTTTATTGCTATTAAATGTAATAATGGTTTGCGGATTTAAGACTGGTATTGTTGGCTTGTTTTATGGGTCGATTATCTCGAATCTGATTTCAATCGCTTTTCTTATTATTGCTGAGCCAAAGCTGCGTATTAATCCATTTTTGAGACGTGACAAGCAGCATACGCGAAGTTTACTAAAGTATGCAATACCTCTCATTCCAAACCAATTAAATTGGTGGGTTATAAGCTCATCGGATCGATATGTAATTAATATATTGATTGATAGTAGTGCAAATGGAATATACTCGATGGCCTATAAGTTCCCTACGCTATTGCAGACGATATTGAATCTTTTTTACACTTCATGGCAAGATATGTCCGTAGCTCGGGATTCGGAAAATGATGACTATAATAACCGAATGTTTGAAATTATATATTCAGCAACACTTACGGCCGTACCTGTGCTTACTGCGTTAACTCAGCTATACATAATTCTTACGATGCAAGAATCATATCACAGCGCTGCTGCATTTGTATCGTTTTTGTACCTCGGGACAGTATTTCAATTCTTCTCATCGTTTTATGGCATTGGCTACTTAAGGAATAAAAAGACAAAGCACGCTTCGTATACTAGTATTATTGGCGCTATCGTGAACGTCGTCGTCAATGTCTTATTAATTCGTCAGATAGGCTTGCATGCTGCGGCTTTATCGACGTTCATTGGTTTCTTTACTATGTGGATTATTAGAGCGTTTCAAAATAAGAAGGCTCTGAATATGTCGCTGAAATATTGGAAATTTTCGACCTATCTAGTATATGCTATTGTGGGCTCAATCCTTTCTATGGATGTGTCGATTCGAAATGCGTTAATCGTTCTAGTTATTGGGGTTATAGTATTCATTATTATTAATAGAAAAATAATTGTATTGATCCCAAGGACAATTTACCTGAAAACTGTAAAAATAATAAAAAAAGATAGAAACAAGCATTAGATCAACTGCGTAAGGCGGCGATTATTTGGGTGATACACGAAGGCGTTCCTGCAACACCGGTAATATTTGCCCGGCAATAAGAAGCTAGGCTATTGCTTTTTGTTGTCCGTAATAACAATAAAAGCCCGAACCTATATCGGTTCAAGGCTGAAGCTTTTCTTGCAACCGATAGCGGCTAGCACGCTTGTTAGCTGCTAAAATGACGCGCTGTGGCTGAATATTATTATACTCGCAGCGGTGGTCGTGCTGGCGGTGGTGCTGAATTTTGAATTATTGAGCTCGATCTACAACGCCACGATTGGTAAGGTTTTAGGAAGAGATAACTCTAGTTGATTAATTGAAAAAACTATTCGATGGCCGAGCTTTTCGGGCAAGGCTAGAATAAAATATCAACTCGGTGTCATAGGGGGAACTATTTTTAAAATTAGTCCAAAATTCGGATAACCGTCGGCGCGTGTCGCCTGCGCAAGCGCATGTGTGGTTTTAGATTAAATTATTCTTCAAGATAAGCGCAAGCCCTATAGTATAATAGCAATAGATATGTCGAGGCTGAGCAAGGCAAAACAAGAAAATATCGATAGTACTATAGATTGTATTTTGGCTGAGATTGGTAAAACTTGCCCCGAGAATACCATTTTAGACATAATTAAAAGTCTGAATATCGATGTATTGCAGGCTGATTTTGATGCTATGGGTATGGCGGACGTATCGGGTGTTATAATTCGACGAGAAAACGAAAAGCCCGTAATCTTTATTAACGAAAATCAAAGCGAACGAAGAAAAGTATTCACTATGGCACATGAGCTTGGGCACTTCATAATGAATCATGGAGGCAAAGAGAATTATCGCCTAGACAGACAGGATTACTCTAAAGGCTCGGAGGATGAAACGGAGGCTAATTATTTTGCTGCCTCGATTTTGATGCCTAAAAAACGGTTTATTGAAACGTATAACCTTCTAAAAAGTGAAAGATTAACGGCTGAGTATTTTGGTGTGTCTATAGCGGCAGTAAGAGCTCGAAAATCATGGATAATGGCAAACTAAGACTATCGGATAACGAATTTATTGAGCGCCTGAATAGGCTTTCTTGTAGAGGGGAAGAAAAATCGGGTCAATTGAAATTATTTAAAGACGGCAACAAAAACATTGAGGTGACGAGCAGTGAGCCGACTATTCCTGTTCCTGATTTAGGGGTTGTTGAGCGACGGCAGGATATGCTGGAAAAAATTAATAACCAGAGGCTGAATCAAAGAAAAATACTACTATGGTTCATAATAATACTCACGAGTTTGATTGCGGCCGTATTCGTAGTAATGCTCGGCGTAAATATCCTGTTTAACGCATTCGAAAAGCCGCCAGTCTTTTCTGACGCGGTGTTAAGTATCGTGGGGGTATCATTCTTCATAGAACTAATTGCGGTTATTAAAATAGTCACCGAAAAACTATGGGACGAGAGACAGTTTCTTGACTCGGAAGCATTCAGATCTATACCTAAGGATAAAATCAAGAAATAATAGCCAGCCCTTGATTATTTGCCTGATGCTCTAGTAATTCCGTTAATTCAGAATCTCGGTCTAAGCATTATGCAGGCGATGAATAAGTTTCGCTTCCGCACGATTATGATGCGTGTTATGTCTGTTGTGAATATTATTGCGAGCGTTTTTCTTGGCTCAGTGGAAAGGTCCGACTGGTGCCGCTGTTGGAACTGCCGCTTCGTTGCTAATTTGCAATGTGATAATTATGAATATTTACTATGCGCGCATCATCAAGCTCGATATCTTGCGCTTCTGGAAGAATATCCTTGGAATGACAATTCGCTTTATGTTGCCACTCGGTACCACGATAATCTTCATTTGCTTTACTAGTTTTAGTGGAAAGTTGGCGTTGTCTGTATGTTCTGGAGTCTATGTAGTGCTTTACTGTGCTACCGCTTATGCTCTCTGCGCTAATGACTATGAAAAAGGTATTGTGTGTAAGGTGGGTAAAAAGGGGCTTAGTGCAACGAGAGAACTATTGCATAGATAAAGACAAAATCGCAGCCTACTACAAATACAAGTTTGATGTTATGTTTGTTGGTGATGACTGGAAAGGCTCCGAGCTATTCAGCAAATGCGAAGAAGAGCTTAAGAAATATGGCTCAACTGTAGTCTGCTTCCCATATTCTGAAAGTATCTTCTACTAAACTCCGCGAAAAGCTCCAGCTTCCAGCAAACCCAACCGTGGTCAAGATCGAGAAGACCGAATTCGAAAAGAAGCAGGGCTTGTTCGCAAGACTAGCAAGTAGCTTTAAGAGCTTGATTGCTTAATTGGCATGTTGGTAAAAATAGCACCGGGATGGTGCTATTTTTTGACTGATTGGGGCTTCTTGTGGAGCTTTAGTGAGGCTCTGATTATTTCTATGCTTGTTGCTTTTGTGGTGATGTGGACTTATCGCTATATCAAAGTGTAAAAAAATGTGCGGGTTTGGATTAGCCCGAGGCTGATACTTAGCTTTATGGATGCCGTCGCGAGGACCCTGGCGAGTTACTGCCTAAACTCGCTTTGACGCGCTTCGATTGCCGAAATATTATGACATAACATAAGCGCATTTCGCAAATATACACTACGGGGGAGAAATAGTGGTGTGGTTTTTGCGATAGATGAAAGTTCTAGTTGACAATTAAGCGTTAACATTGTTATAATCATAAGTATAACAAGGAGGTAAATCGAGTCGCAAGTTGAGATGCGTCTCCAAGTTATGTACATAGGCGTCCCCTTAGCATATCCTAGGTAAGTGTAGCTTACTGTACTTTATCAACTAAGTCGTCGTAGCGGCCGCGGCAGAAAGGAAAAGATCATTATAGTGAACTATTTCTATATTTACGGAATTACCCGTGACGACGGTTTTTACTCTGACCCCGACGAGGCGATTGATGCGTATTACTACTATCGCAAAGATGGTTCTGATTGGGTTAAAGAGTATGATGGCCGCCAGAATGTTGTAGATAAAGTCAAATCCGGTGCGGTGAGTGCCTATACTCTTCGTAACGGAAAAGTCGGCGCACTGTGTGAAGTTAAAGTATCCTACAGAGGTACTGAGTACTTGAAGACTGTGCCGAATAATGATCCGACCGATAACCTAGCATCGTTACCTGAAATGTAGGTTTGTTGATAATAGAGCCACCAGCGAACTGGTGGCTCTATTAAGTCGTCGAAAAATATTAAGCTCATACTTGATACTAAGGATTATTTATTGAAAAATTAAAGTATGACAAAATTGGCAAAGCGTCAGAAAAGAATAGATAGCAAAGTTATCCTAGAATACCGAATAATCCACTTAGTCCTTTTGGCTCTGTTTGGTTTCTGCTTGGCGAGGATAATACCGATGAGTGTTAATGAGGGTGCAAATGCAATAAGATATTTGATAATGCGTTTCTGTCCAATGGCTCTTGAATTGCCATTGGTCTCTTTCGATATGGTACTTGCCTTAAATTTTGTATTATGCGCCAGTTGCCTTACTTTTATTCTGGTCATTTTATATAAAAGTTGCGTGAAGAGAATTAAGATTCGTGACGCGAATTATATTGAAAAACTATTGAGCAGTAGTAATGATGGCGAGCCGGCAAACAAAAGATCTGAATTAGCTAAAAGAATAAATGGAAGCACAAGCAAGAGCCTGGAAGTGCCAAAGAGTATAGATAGACTCATTAATACATCTATATCTCCGATAATAAGATATTTGACTGGTGATAGTGATGATAATATTCTTATGATTAATGCTAAATGGGGAGCAGGAAAGACGACCTGTCTTCTAATAGCTATAAATGAAGCTCAATGCAAAGAAAATCGTTATATTTATGAATCTGCATTTAAATACCGAGTTAATAGGAATGAGCTATTTGACGATGTATTAACTGCGCTAAGGGAGACTTTGTCTGAATTCGGTATAAAAACCAATAACTCGATCGATTCGATTATCCGTAATTTAGACAAAGATGCTAGTAATACTCTGCTTGAAGTCCTAAAGAAAAGGGGAGAAGTTGACGCGCTTTCGAGTGATGCGATTTATAGAATCAATGAAAAGTATCGCAAAAGTAAAGTTACGAATAAATTATTCGTAATTATTGATGATCTTGATCGCATGAGCGGTGATGATATTGTGAATATTTTGTCGTTCTTGTCTATTTTACGAAGATTGGAATTTGTAAGAATAATTATTCCTGCGGATAGGGCAGTTATTGCTGGCGCACTAAAAGCTGCAGGGATTATTGAGCCTCAGTTATTTACGGAGAAATATTTGCCATCACAAAAAGAAGTACGGTTAATGTCTAATTACGAGATGGCTTATGCTGTAATTGAAAAAATGATAAGAAGCAAGAAGGGAAATAAGGGCAAGAATGTGCGTCCTGCGATTGGGGCAGTATTCCTTAAAATGCTTTCGAACGAGATGAAACGTCAGACGTTTGGATTTAAGAACTATAGGCATCAGTGGCTGCAGGCAGGCGCTAAAGGCGCCGTGGAAAAAATAGATTTGGTTAACGAGCAGATAAGACAAATATTAAGCATTCCTACAATAATAGAGGCGCGTAATAAGGGGGATGCCGAAAAATATAGATGGAGTGCCGAGTATAACAATATACGCGAAACACAGAATATAGTTTATGGATTGCAAGAAAAGGTGGGTTCGCTTGAGCGACCAACCATAATAAGCAAATGGCGCCTTTTCTCTGATAATGATTATAATTATGCTGTAAAATCTTGGACTATGAATTATATGGAAAAACGTTGGGATTTGTTTGGCTTCACGATAAGAGAAGCGAGAAATACCTTAAGTGGCATTAATTTTGAACAGTTACCAGAAGATGAACTAGAGCAGTTTATTTCCATATATAACCAGTATAATCCAACGAGAAAGATTGATATTGATCCCGGCAGCAAGAAGCCATTAATTAAGGTAAGGGTCGTCGATGGTCATCAGAAGACTTCAAAGCGGTAGGCATAAGCCGAGAGCATTACATCTTAGCTCGGGAATATTTCGGTTTTGTCCTTGATTGTAAAGTATATTCGCAATAGTGCGGCAAGGGTTAGGTGATTTTATCTGCAAAATTGACGACACTCCATTCGGAATTTATCTATTGTGCCCATTCTTTATATCTGTTTGAGATAAGCTTTTTACTAGGAATGATTATACTTTCTTGTTTTGCTTTTGTGGCTGTATTTGCGGTCTCGTATTTAACAGTTTGGGGCTTGAATATAATTGTTCCAGCAAAGATTTTAAAGTAGGCAATCCCGAGATCGTGTAAAAGCTTTGTAGGCGACGGATAATTACATAGAAAAAGATGCTCGACATTCCGAGCTCCGAGTGAGTCGCGGCCTTGATTTGTGCTGACTATTACTGTGGCGAATGTCAGATTTATTATAGATAGAGGAAGGGGATTTGGGATGTTTGGGAGAAAGGGAAATCGATAAGATTTGCATTATTTGCTTGTACGATAATCCATACTATTCACCCGCAAGAGAACGAATAACATTTTCATCATAGGCTCTTGTATTATAATTTAACTATCTATGGCAAACGATCACCTCGAGCAATCTATTGGAAATATATACCTACAAGATAACGAAACTGATAGGAGTACAGTCGGTCAAGCCTATCTCGAGCCAAAAACGAGAAAGCTATTCGTAAAAATCGCCAAAAACAGCCATGAACCTTATGCGATACCCAAGCATCGAGTCATTTTTGAACATAGTACTAATAAGTTTTTACTTTTAGAAAATATCTATAATGAAATACCAGTACTTACTGGGTCAATTATTACGACGAATTACTCTCTCGAGTCATATATCGAAACGGCAAGCAAAGAGCAAGCACTCCGATTATTAAAAACCGGATTTAATAAACTAATAGTTCGAATAAGGGCAAGAAATAACCAAAAGACTATATTCGAAAATAAAAAGCATAAAGTAACCATAACACAGAAAGCTGAAGTAGATGATATTTATTCGGAATGCTGTGATTTGTTCGAACTAAAAGTTAATACATCATATTCTTTGAAAGACGGACACCTGTTAACGTCGGGCGTTACATTGATATTTGATTTTAAACGAAAAATCAATGTTGAATATATTGATGACATTATTAAGGCTTTCTATATTTATTTTTATCTCTATCATCAAGGTTACGACCTAATAATTGACGATATCTATATACAATCCGACGAGCAGCCACTCAAATACTATTTTGATTCGAGTAAATACCAAATCAAAACACAAGAAAACCAGAAACCACCAAAATCAATCGTTGAATGTATTAATATGAATGCTCTTAACAAGATTATTTCGTCCTCGATTAACACAGGGAAAGGTTACAGAAGAATAAGAAACGCATTAAACGAGTTTTACGAAATCGCATCTGGTCAAGAAATACAGCTTTCAAAAGGATGCGTTCTTGTGTGTTCAGTCATAGAAAAACTTGTAGGTACGAAGAAAACAGACAAAGCCCGAAATAAGACGATAAAAGCAAGTATTCGGGTGGTGCTAAACGCAATAGAAAAAATCGATATAGATAAAGAAGTAAGGGATTTTTATATCGATGACCAAAATAAGATTCTTGGGGTTATTAATAATAAACCATTCTTTGAGAAAGTGGAGACCTTCTGCAACGATAACGGTATCGAGATGGCGATCGAAGATAGGGAAGCATTGTCTTTGGTCTATAAATATAGAAACGAACTAATACATGGTCAAACAGAGCTAAATGAAGTCGATATAATCGAAAAAATCCAGTCAAAACACTTCATTGAAGAAAAAGACGAGGGCGACCAGAAAGCATATTACTTTAAATATCGCACTGGCGCTTTTTATGGCGTTTTTACCTTAACCAAACAAATCCTAATGAAGTGGTTAGAGCGAGAAGACTAATTCTTATTTAGTAATTGCTATCTGGCATCACTCAAACACCATACAATCATTCATGTTTATAAGGAAAGAAAAAACTAAGTACCATAATACTCATGAAAGCTAAATAGTTAGCTCTGTCGTATCATGGCCAGATGCGGGTTCCCAACCGAGGTTATTGCTCGTGTAGTAGCTATCAAGCACAGTGTTTGCACTAGTCGTGAAGGGCTTTCTTGCAGGTAGGGAAAAGCTCTCATATTTTTCGAGAAGCTCTTTCTTTCCGTATGCTTCCATGCAACAATTCTGTAATTGTAGGGAATTGGCCATATCATAAAGACTAGGGACATCAAAATAATACTTTTCAATGTCGACATAGTTTATGACTGAACTGGGTTTAAAAGCGTAGGGGCACAGTGGCTCGCCAAGGATTAATAGATGCTTATCGTCTAACGGGAACCAGTATTCTGGAGCATTAGCTAATCCAACGGGATGCTGTTCGCTGTCTGATAGCAACGCTATAGGTGTATCGCTAGTAATCAAGCGTGGTTTATCGAATGTAATAATCGCCCATTGGCGGCAGTAGAATAGCGGTATGAATTCTTTTGAAAATTTGAGTTCTCGAAGAATAAAGATGTCTTGGGGTAGCTTCAATTCTCCTATTGCGTGAGGGTTTCGTATGAAGCTCATCTGTTCTTTGCTTAACGGCTTTCTCTGATTAGATAGCGACGCGATTTTCTGAAGCTTATAAGCATAGTCGTTTAGTAATTGTGATTTTCTGCGATTCTGCTTTGTTCTAACGAACTGTGTAGCGAGATAGATAGACATAGCCATCCGTTCTTCGCTATTAAATGACGGGATTTGCGGAAAAATACAAGTCATTCTCTCGATTATTGGCTTTGCGTTGCTCTCTATACGGTCATAAAAATTCTCGACCATATCACTTTCGTTCTTCTGTTTATCCAAAACTGTATAATAGCCAGGCGATGCAGAAGCATATTTAAGCGCCTTCCTCCTGAGCGTTCCATTGTTTCTGTCCCAAATCGTGATATGGCCATTATCATCCTTAAAACCCTTAAGGTAAAACTTTGGGACGGTATGATGCATCGATTTTGTCTTATCTTTTGGTGGATTCCTCATATCATGATTATATCGAAGGCTTGCCTTATCTGGTAAAAAACTTCGGCCAAAAATAACGCTTAGCTATAGATTCCGTAGTAGTCTCCATGACGAAAAATATAACCGCTCATATATCATTAACGCCGATCTCGTAGCAGGCTTATAGAGCACGGTGATACTGGTTTTTGAACTATCGCATCGCTTAGTGGCGGCCTTCTCGTCTCGCTCCTTACGCGCGATGCGATGGGGCAATTCAATAGCTTTAAGCAACCGCCTCTTGCGCCTCCAGCTTGGCTATTCCCGGTCGCCTGGACCATCCTATATATTCTCATGGGCTTCGCTAGCTATCTTATCTATCGCCAATATAAAACCAGCAAGAAAGCAGAGCAGGCAGTCGCCAAGTCTGCCCTTGTTCTATATGCGGCGCAGCTCATCCTAAACTTTGCCTGGACGCCAATCTTCTTTAATCTCGGTCAATTCTGGCTCGCGCTCGTCGTCCTGCTTGTCATGTGGCTTGTCGAAGTCTTAATCCTCGCCAAAGCCCGCAAAATCTCCAGACCAGCCTTCTATTACCTAATCCCATACCTACTCTGGACGACCTTCGCGGCTTATCTAAATATTTCGATTGCGTTATTGAGCCAGTAGCTCATAAAGCCAAGGGAGCGGATCGGAACCACTCTCTTTTTGTTGGTAAAAACAATACTCCTTCCTGTTCTTTACCTAAAACATTTCATGTTATAGAATAGCCCCAAAATAAAAAAAGTGGAGGTTAAAATGAACCGAGATGAAGTTATCGAGGCTATTGAGGCGCTTAGGGAAATAAAAACCGAGACTAGGACGATAGAGGCAAAAACAGCAAAAGGCGGCTTTCCGAAGTGCTATGATACTATCTCTAGCTTTTCGAATAAATATGGCGGAATAATAATTTTTGGACTCAACGAGGATAAGGGTTTTGAGGTTGAAGGCGTGTATGATGTAAAAGATCTACAAAAGAAGCTTGCCGAAATGGGGCAAAATGCAATGATGCCGCCAATTCACATGGATATTCTGCCGATGATTTTTGAAGGTAAAGAAATTGTAGCGGCAAAAATTTATGAGTTGCCCCAAAGCGAGAAGCCTTGCTTTCGTATTCAGGATGGCATGAACCGAGGTTCGTATACAAGAGTAGGGGATTGCGATGAACGCATGACATCTTATGAAATCTATGCACTTCAAAGCTATAGAGACGGCATTCAGGAAGACCTGCGTCCTATCAAACGTGCTGAGTTTGATGACCTTAATCAAGACGAACTAGATAAATATATCCAGAAAATCAAGCAAGAGAAGCCAAACTTCTCGAAGAACAATAAAGATAAAGCTTTGAAGCTTAGTGGCATTTGGTCAGATTCTCATCCAACCCTAGCTGGCCTTTTAGTGTTTGGTGAATATCCACAGGCTTACTGTCCGCAATTGTTTGTGGCCTGTGCGGCGATGCCTAGTAGTGGTCTTGGTGAGACTGGGAGCGAAGGCCAACGTTTTGATGACAATCAACGCATAGAGGGAACGATCGAAGAGATGCTAGTTGGGACGCTCAGCTTCCTGCGACGCAACATGAAAACCAAGGTTATTATCGACGAGGCTGGCAAAAGAGTGGATATTCCGGAATATCCGATGCTTGCCTTGCGTGAGGCGGTTGCTAATGCTCTAGTTCACCGTGACTATAGCATCCATACCGAAAACGCCTATATTCAGGTATATATGTTCAGCGATAGGATTGAGATCTTGAACCCCGGAGCCCTATATGGACAAAACCGTCTCGAGAAACTAGGTACAGATACAATGATGGAGACTCGTAATCCTAATATTGTTAGGTTGCTCGAGGAGAAAGATCCGGCAATCGCAAATGGAGAAGCGAGAACTTTAGAAAACAGGCATACTGGTATTCCTACAATGCGCCAAGAGATGAAGAAGTATGGTCTTCCGGAACCAGAATTTATCGAAGAGCAAGGTGCATTTAAGGTTATCTTTAGGAAGGGCTTAGTTAGTGGTACAGTTAGTGGTACAGTTAGTGGTACAGTTGGCGATACAAAAGAAGACTTAATATTAGGCTATTGTACGATACCAAGAAGCGCATTAGAGATTGCTTCAATGCTAGGGATGGCGTCTAAAAAATATGTAATAAGCCATTATATATCGCCACTTGTTAAATCTGGCAAGCTTTGCCGTACAATTCCAGACAAGCCAAACTCGAGAAACCAAAAGTATATCGTCTAACAATGATCAGGCGACTACAACTTGTAATAGTTGGGTTGCATGCTTCAGTGTCCTCTCTTTATTGACATTTTACACCCCTTATGGTATAATCTATACACTGTTTTTGGTCTTCTTTGGGAGAAGTGTGAAGCCAAAATGTTCATTAATTTGCCCAATGGAGTCCTAGTGGCTCCAAACAAAAGAAAGGAAGTGATCGGATTGTCTACCAATCCTTATTACCACGAGTTTTCGGCCTCACTGGATAGTGAGGTCATCATCGGAACCGCCATTCTGCTTGCTACGATCCTCATTATCGTCGCAAGAATCACCTGTATCGGCAGCACGAGATCTAGAAAAAACGTGATCGTCAGAGCTCGCAAGGCAAGAGCCCTCTGCGACATGCTCGACAGGGATTACACTCCGTCTGGAAGATCTCTCGTGATGCCCTCGGCCAGTGCAGATTATTCTCTGGCCCTTGTCTTTGGTGGTCTCGAGGCTTTTCTCCTTTACCGTTTCTGCCATGCCGGCCTCATTCAGCTGATGCTTAACATCTTTGGCGAATGGGTTGGCTACTTCATGGTGCTGTTTGCCGATATCGTCGGAATCATGGCCTGCGTCACCGCAATGTGGGTTTATGCGCGTCTTGTTCAGTTAGTAGTGGTTGCCGTAAAGCTCCACTACAACGACAGTCATGCAAACAAGCTCAAGGTGTCTCAGCGCTGCGGCATTAGCGACATTGTATTCTCTCTCACGAAGAGAGGTCGCAGATACGCCGCCACTATTGCAGCGCAGAAGGCCCAGCAGAAACAGGAAAGAGATCGAAACGAGCGTGCCGAGAGGTACTATCGTTACGAAACTCTGCAGGTGGAGCGTGCTCAGCACGAAATCGACAAGATCGACAAGATCCGCGGCAGAAGAATCAGTATGACGACAAACAAAGAAAGAATGCGTCGTGCAAAATAAGTAATAGTCTCACTTGCTTCAAACTTCTCCATGTGGGGTCGGCAGTAGCCGGCCCCTTTTTATTGCTCGTGATATAGTAGAGATATGGAACAGACTTTTTTCTTTTACGATCTTGAGACTTCTGGACTAAATCCCCGAGAAGACCGAATTATGCAGTTTGCCGGCCAAAGAACCAACATGGACCTCGAACCAATTGGCGACCCTGTAAACCTCCTCGTAAAGCTCTGCAATGATACTCTGCCGAGCCCACACGCTATCATGGTAACCAAGATCACCCCTCAGTCTACTCAGCTTGATGGCCTAACCGAGGCAGAATTCTGTAAATATGTCAGTGAAGAAATCTTTACCGAGGGCACGATTGCTACCGGCTATAACTCTGTTCGCTTTGATGACGAATTTATGCGCGCAACTTTCTGGCGTAACTTTTATGACCCTTACGAGTTTGAGTGGCGTGACGGCCGCAGTCGTTGGGATTTACTCGACGTTGTCCGCCTGACGCGTGCTCTCCGTCCAGAAGGCATCAACTGGCCAGTAACTCCAGAGGGCAAGGCAACCAACCGTCTCGAGCTTATTACGAAGCTCAATGGCATCTCGCACGAAGCCGCCCACGATGCTTTGTCCGACGTGAACGCCCTTATTGATGTAACTCGCCTTATCAAGGAAAAACAGCCTCAGCTCTACGAGTATCTTTTCAAGATGCGAGACAAACGTGAAATTCAAAACCTTGTAAACCTTGAGCGTCCACAACCTTTCGTCTATTCCTGTGGTCGCTATTCTAGCGAGTTTAATAAAACTACCGTCGCATTCCCAATCGCTCCAACCAAGAACAGCGGTGTTTTGGTTTTTGATCTCAGATACAATCTTGACGAATTACTAGCAGATTCCGACCGCAAGAGCTTCTATCCTATCGTAAAAGAGATGAAATACAATCGCTGCCCAGCAGTCTCGCCACTAGGTGTCTTAACTCAGGCTGATGGCTGGAGCAAGATTAAACTGACTCGGGAAACTATCGAGAAGAACAAGGCTAGTCTCCTTGCGCATCCAGATTTTATCGAGCGCATGCGCACCGAGAACGAAGAGCGTCCGGAATTTCCGCCAGCTATCGATAGCGAATCGGCTCTCTATGATGGCTTCTTGAACGATCGCGACCGCCGAACTTGTATTGCGACTCGCCGCGCTACTAAGGCCGACCTCCGTAACTTCCATCCAGATTTTGATGACGAGCGCCTGCCAGAACTTCTTATTCACTACAAAGCTCGCAACTTCGAAGATATCCTTGATGAAACCGAGCATAAGAAGTGGGAAGAATACCGTATGTCTCGCATTAAGGCTCGCCAGAATGACTATATCAAGGCGATTCAACAGCTTGCCAAAGAGGGGAAAGACAGCTTCTTGCTTGAAGAATTGCAACTCTGGTATCAATCTTTGCTGCCATACTAGATAACTCTAGCTTAAAACAGATTAAAACTCGTATAATTAAGGTATGCAGTGGATAGTTGGGCTAAACATGCTTCGGTTTTTCGCGATTATCCTAATCGTGATTTATCACTTTTTCCGAAGTTTTATGCCAGGCGGCTTTCTTGCAATTGAAATCTTTTTTGCGTTGTCTGGATATCTGCTCGGAGCTAAACTCCTATCCAAAACTTACCAGGAGAAGCAAAAGTCTCCACTAAGCTTTATTAAAAAGCGCTTCTTTAAACTCTGGCCGCCGCTACTAGCCTGCGTTTTGATTAGTCTGAGCTTTGCACTCTTTTCGCCAAAAGAACTGCTGGTTGGCCTTCAAAAAGATACGCTAGCCGCGCTAACGTTCTCGACTAATATCTTTGAGCTAATCTCTGGCGCTTCATACGAAGAAACTATTTCGCCAAACCTCTTCGAGCATACCTGGTTCTTGGCGCTAGAATTCCAGCTCTGTCTAATCTTGCCGTTCTTTATTTATCTTACGATGCGCAAAGTTAGTCGTAAAAATGGCCTCCGTCTCTGTCTGGTATATTCTACGGCGCTCTCGCTCCTATCTGCTGGGCTTATGTATGCTTATGGAACAATCTTTGAGATGCGCAACAGGGCGTACTTTGCCCCAGATACGCAGGCTTTCGCTTTCTTTGGCGGCGTAGCTTTGGCAGCTTGGCGCCAGCTCCATCCTATATCCAAAAGGCATCGCCGCCGACCGGCACTTTTGTTTCTTTCCGTCTCTTCGGTTGCGCTGATTCTATTTTCGTTCTCGGTAACTTACGAGCAGGCAACTGCCGGCTTTTTGCAACTAATGGCAATCCTGAGCCTAGTCCTAATTAACTCTATTTTGTATCTCCAGAAGACCAGGACGAGCACGCTCAAGATCATGCGTCCGCTAGAGTTCCTGGGCAAATATGCCTTCGGTATCTATCTGTATCACTGGCCACTGATGCTACTGCTCCCGAGAATCTTCGGTATTAATCAGGCGACCAACTTTATCGTGACTCTTATCTTGAGTTTAGGCCTATCTGTTTTGACGGGCTTTATTCTAAACCGTAATATCAAGACAAGGCTCACGGCTCTGCCGATGCCTGCGCTACTAAGCGCGATTGCTCTTATTTTGACCCCGCTCAGCTCCAATATTATGGACGAAATTAGAGAGGCAAAGAGCGATGAGTCGTTAACGGTTTCCGTAAACTATCTCCAAACCCCAAGGCTAGATAAAATTACTACCGAGATGGAGGCTCTCGCAAAGACTGCCAAAGAGCCTGTTGCTCCAGATGAGCCGATTAGTCTTGCCTCAGTTAGCCCAAATGATGCAAGCGTGTTGGTTATTGGCGACTCTGTAACCCTCGGCGCCAAAGCTGCTCTGGAATCCAAGATTATAGATGTTTATGTTGACGCTGAAGAATCGCGTGGTATCGAGAAGGCGCATACTATTCTCGATGCTGTGGCCGCCAGTGGCGACGTTCCGCCAATCGTTATTGTGAGCCTAACCACCAATGAGCGCACTTTTACGGACTCAGTTATGCAAGAGATTGTAGATGCTGCCCGTGGCTCGCGTGTAATCTTTGTGACTGGCTATGCTAGCGAATTACAGCCGCGCGAAACTCAACACGCCGCCATCAAGGATTTTGCCAACTCTCACGATAACGTCTACTATGCCGACTGGTGGGAAGTCGCAATCAATGATATGAGTTTGCTTTATGATGACCATATCCATCTGAATCCTGAAGGCCGCGAAGCCTATGCAAACCTAATCTATGACTCAATCGACCAGACTGGAGGCATGCTATGAGAAAGATAATATGCGCTGTTCTTATCTTTGCCTTCGCCGCCCTAGAAATTCTTGGCCTAAACGCCGCCAAGGGCAACTACTTTACTCGAAAAACACAGGAATCCGCCGAGAATCTATATAGTATCATTGTGAATCAAAGCGCAGAGATACGCTCCGGAAATATAGATAATGCGCTCGCCTCCGAGGCAAAATTAAAAGACGAAATCGCGAAGTTCAAAAAGTATTCCGGCAATAACGATATGACTGCAAAACTTGAAAAGTATTACGACTTCGTTCAGTCTGCGAGAGCTATGGAAATCGCAGAGTTTAATAAGATCATAAAAGATCTAAATCCAACCCTTACGAGCGACGGAGATTTTAAAGAAAAATACCGAAGCTTGTCGGATATCGCCGAGAACCTAAATCTAGAATCGGGCGAAGAATTAAAAGTCGCAATGGGCAAACTTTCTAGCGCCATGCGTAGTGCTAGCCATTGCAAAGACCGCTGCAGCCCAGGAGAATTTGCCAAACTTCAGCAAGAATATACCGAAGCAAAAGATAACTTACTGGCGCTCGTCGAACAGATGAATAATAATATACTAAACGACACGCAAACGAACTCGCTAATCGAAGAGTTAAAGAAATTGGAGAAATAATGAAGAAGATACTATTCCCAGAAGCAGACAATGAATTCGTAAAAGAGGCGGCTTTAGAGCTAACCGATATTGAGGCGATCCTTGAAAAACAATCCTTAGAAGAAGCTTTCGATAAGCTCGCTAATGGCGAAGTTGATGGCATTGTTGCCGGCATAGATTATTCTTCTCGTGATGTTATTTTGGCGGGGAAAGACAAGCTTGGTCTCGTAAAGCCAGAAGTGAAACTGTTTACAAGTTTGTTCTATGCTGAGCTTCCAGATGGTAGAAAATATATCATTTCTGATGGCGCTACTTGTAAACATCCTACGCTCGAGCAAATGTGCCGCATTATAGAGCTGGTTCGTGAAGCGTCCGAAAAACTCCTGGATGAAGAGCCTCGTCTTGCGATGCTTAGCTTTTCTACCTTCGGTTCTGGCGGAAAAGATGATACGATGGATTTGATGCAGGAAGCGATTGCAAAGACTCGGGAAACTCATCCAGAAATCAAGATTGATGGCGAAATGCAGCTTGATGCGGCTATTAATCCTCGTATCGGCGCCAAGAAAGCTCCAAACTCCGACGTGGCGGGCAGGGCAAACGTTCTTATTGCTCCAGATATTAACGCTGGCAACATCCTGTATAAGTCACTTGAACAGTTTGCTGGAGCCAAGGTCGCTGGTCCAATCCTGCTCGGTTTTACAAAACCAGTCTCGGATTTGTCTCGTGGTTCAACCGCAGAAGATATTGTTTTAACAGCTCGCTGCTTGGAAAGACTTATTTAGGATCAAAAAGTGTAAAAGTTAACTAGGCTAACTTTTGCATATTTGTGAAAAACGATAGAGCAGGGGGCTACATTGACTAAAACGACATTTTGTGATATAATAGACCAATATTTTTGCACCTTTACTGTTTGGGAGTTCGCATAGTCGGATTTCGAGCACTTGAGCCTTCGAGTGTTCAAAATTCGGCTATGCAAAGAGCAAGCCGGAAATCTTTTCGTCTCGGTTTTATAACCGAAGGAGGTCTATTATGAGCAATTCATTAATTAGTATGAAAATCCAGGAGACAAACGTATTTCCTTCAAGGGATACTTTGCTCAAGCTTACCGCTCTGACTCTGCCTATGAGCAGCTGCTTGGCAGTCGGCACTACCCGCAAGGGTAGACTTATGACTGACAAAGGCGACTTCGAGCTGGATATCCACTACAATCTCTACAAAGAGTCTGTAGATGGTTTCGCTGGTCAGAGGCAGAATCTGCTGAATCTCATGAGTGCTTACGATGTTGAATGCTTCGTTAGTACTGCGCTCTTCCACGGCACATCAGATGTTGTCTACGCAAACAAGAACGGTCTCCGTATTCTTGGCGCAGGCACCGGCAAGACAGCCTACAAGAAGGCAAACTATGACCGTTTCTCCAGAGAAAACCAGCTCCATGCCGACGGTATTATCTGCGAGCCTGGTTCTGGCATCGTGCCAGTAACTTACAGTGCAGACTGTGTTACTGGTGTCATGAGCGCTCCTAACGGCGCTTACGGTGTATTCCATAGCATGGCCAGAAAGCTTTGCGATGAGGACGACAATATTATCCTGTCCATGGTTCGTGCTTTCGACAATCTCTGGGGAGTTAAGCCTGAGGATATCCAGATTGCATTCTATCCTAGTGCCAGCCCTTCCATCTACGAGGTTGACCAGGAGTTTGCCGATGCATTTCCTGTACGCTATGTTATCTATGAGCCCGACAAGAAGCCTCGCCTCATGCTTGAGGATCTGGCTATCTCTCTGGCACGCAGATATGGCGTAACTCAGATTGCTGTATCCGATCACGCTACCGCCTGGGGTGGACTCGAGAGCCTTCGTGGCACTGAGCATAGCCTTCTGGCAAGCGGTACACAGGTTGGCAATTCGAACGGCCAGAACATTGTCTTCGCCGTTCCTCAGGATGTTGTCCGTCTCTGATTCGAATGCTTCCAAGCAGAATTATTCCGCGTCTTTCGAGGCGCGGATTTTTCTTGGTTAACATGGTTGCCCCCCCCAACGTATGCTTTAGCTTTCCATTTTGGAAAGCTAATACACCTTAGCGTTATCGGCTCATCTGTTAAAATTTTCCATTTTGAAAAGCTAATGACTATATAACAAATATGACTGCAATACAGGCGTGTTTTTTTTGAGATGGCACGCTTTTCTTGATATATGGATTAGCTTGCGATTTTTGCAAGTAATTACACCTTAGCGGAAATGGCTCATCTGACATTACTTGCAGATTTTGCAAGTAAACGCATATATAACAAAAACGTCAGGGCGGCCGAGCATGTCTGATTTGTAAAATATCAAAAGTATGATATGATATCACCTATGGACAGAAATGTCCAAATCTTTTTCAAAAGGGGTGCACCTTATGAAACTTACTATATCTAAGCAATATCCTTTTAATTTCGTGGCGCTTGCGCTCGAAACTATGGGGATTTCCTTCGATGAGCGGAGCCTGGCGAAGTTTGATGCGTACGAAGTGGATGTTTTTCTGAAAGACCGCTGCGAACGTAGCTCGAGCGAGAAAGAAGCGATCGAATGGTTTACGGGCGACAAAGCAACTCCTCCCAAGGAGAGCTACAAAGAAAGTCTTGTTGCGACCATTTCGGCCTTCTCGCATAAATACTATAATGGTCAATTTGGTCTGGTTTCGCTCGCCGATTTTGATAACCTGGCGATGAGCTGGGTGCAGGTCAAGAAGCTTGTCGCAAAGATTGATTCTCTCAAAGATGATACTCGTGCGCTTCCGCTTCTGTTCTCGGTTCGTCAGGAAATGGGGGTATTTCTGGCAAATTCAGGATACTATATCGCAGATCACTGCAGGCTTGAGGATGAGAATACCGAAAATCATCCGATCAACTACACTCGTCTGGATAGTCATGGCCGTCAGATTCTTGCCGAACATGGCATTAATACGGTCGGCGATTTGACCCGCGTAACGGCGGACTATCTCCTAAACATCAAGGGTTTCGGAGAAAAACGCCTCGAACGCGTGCGTGATAGCTTGAAGGAACTGAAAGTTCATCTGCTCGGTGAATGATAGGGATAATTGCTTAGGGGTAAGCAAAAAGGCGGCTATAAAAGGCCGCCTTTTCTCATAATTTCAAAACAAGTGAAAGGCCCCGACTATTGCCGGGGCCTAAAATTGTGTAGCTATTCTGGGTGGGGACATTATTGATGGATACGATTGGAATCGGGATCTACGACGAGATTTGCCACTGGCGCGCGAAATACAGGATAGAAACTCCATCCACGAACAAACACGTGGTATTCACTGCAGCTGGCGGCTACGGCCGAGTGCCGTAGGTATTGAACTTCGGACGAAAGCGCGAGAAGTGGCGCGGTCGTAGCAGTCTCGATAATGAGGTGTTTTGCTGTCCATGAACAAAAGTGGTCGTTTATTTCACATATCTCCTGTGAAAAAGAATAGTTGCGCGAATAGCTACATCAGGCTTAATGTCCAGACGCACCGAATTATGCGTCACGAATATAAATATATAGATAATACGGTAAAAATGCAAGCATAAGCAAAAAAAACAGAGCTTTTGACGGCTCTGTTTTATTAACTTAATTGTCTGTTTCTACTTCTTTTGAAACGGCTTTCTTCTTCTCGGCGATTTCATCTAGGCGTTCCCTCATGTCGCGAAGCGCGTTCATGTAGTATAGGAATGCGTCATAAGGCGAATCGTATGGCGAGAAGTATGCGTGAACGTCACCATCGTTGAAGTACTTCGTACACATATAGTATGGATGATCGCTTGTCTGTAAACGGCGCCAATCTTCTAGCATATGCGCGTCTTCGGATTCTAGAACGTCTTGCTTCATTCCGTAAACGGCCTGCATTGCTTCGTGCTGCATCGAGTTGCCTAGCCATGCAGAAAGGTCGCGTTCGGTATCTGCCCAAGTAACGGTCCAAGGCATAGATAGTTCGGCTTTTGGCTCGTCGCTATCGCAAGCTTCGCTAACAGTTAGGAAACTGTTATTCTCGTCCTTTAGCCAGCTATAAACTAGATGTTCGAAGAACTTAAAGATGCCAGTATCTTCCCAAATGTTTTCACCGAAGGTCTCAAAATCCATGAATAGGTTAATGAGTGGACCATTGAGCGTTGCAGCTTCAAGCCAGCTCTGGTATTTTTCTACAGTTAGTGGCCATTCTTTCCAGTGCTTGTCCGAGAAGCGGAATGCGATATCGTCGGAAAGGCGGTAATTCTTGAGAAGTAATCTGGTGTTCTTGCAACCAGCTGGGCGGTATACAAAGTTTGGACTGCGCCATTCTAGAACCTTGTCCCAACCTTCTGCAAGAAGGCCTTTCATGCCAAAATCATCTGCCCACTTGGCAAGATCGTCATTGTAGGAAAGCTCGGTGTTGCGGAAAACCTGTGTATCAACGCCAAAGAGCTCTTTGATAATCTTCTGGTGCTTTACGACCTGTTCTTCAAACTCTTGCTTATCAAAGAAGAAAGCGAGTGAGTGGTAATAAGTCTCGGCAACGATTTCAACGCGACCAGTTTTACAGATTCTCTGCAAAGTTTCGATTACGTCAGGTGCCCAAAATTGAGCCTGTTCGATAAAGGTGCCAGTAATAGATAGAGAAACTTTAAAACCAGGATAATTATTCAAGCATTTCTCGAGAATGGCGAGCATTGGGCGATAGGATTTGTCTGCGACCTTCTTGAAAATGCGCTCGTTATTTGTGCCTGCGTACCAATCTTTTTCTGTCCAATAATCATGGTCATGACCAACAGAAAAAATACTATAATGCTTTAGCCTGTATGGCTGGTGCATATGTAGATATAGTACGATTGATCGCATTAAGTATTACCTCTAAAACCTGTTTCTTTTATGTTTGTTAACTTCATCATACACGCTGATACACTTTTGCGCAACGTCGTCCCAAGAGATACGACCGTACTCGCGTTTGATGCCATCACGCAAAGTATTGATTAGTGCAGGGCTTTCAGCAATGTTTACGAGTGCGCCCGCAAGCTTGTCTTCGTCCCAGAAATCATACTGAACAATCGAACGTAAAACTTCGCCAACACCAGATTGCTTTGTAATAACAAGAGCGTTGCCGTGGTGTGCTGCTTCGAGTGCGGTAAGACCAAATGGTTCGGATACGGAGCTCATGACGAAAACGTCGGAAATGCTATAAATATCACGAAGCTGTTTGCCGCGAATGAAGCCAGTAAAGATAACGTTCCTAGAAATGCCAAGATCAGCGGACATGCGCATCAAATCTTCTTTTTGCTCGCCATCGCCTGCAAAGAGGAAGACCATCTTTGGGTGAAGCTTAATGGCGCGAGCGGCTGCGCGCATGAAGTGGAAAAGACCTTTCTGGAGTGTGAAGCGACCAACGGTAGAAACAACGGTATAACCTTTCTTCTTGAGAGATTCAAGGTATTGGTAGCTAGAGCTGTCGTACTTGTATAGATCCTGTGGTGCTTCAAAACCGTTGTAAACGACATCAATCTTGTCGGCTGGGATGCCGTATTTCTCAACAATAATATTCTTTGTGGCCTGGCTGACAGCAAGAATCTTATCTGCGGTAATTAGACCCTGGTACTCGATTTCGTGAATGAGTGGGTTGCCGCCGTTAGCGCCACCGCGGTCGAACTCTGTAGCGTGAACGTGAGCAACAAGCGGAACGCCAAAATTCTTCTTGGCAAGAATACCTGCCTCATAGGTTAGCCAGTCGTGTGCATGAACTAGGTCTGGCTTGAATTCCATCAAATAGCGCTCAACAAATTCACAATAAGTGTGCTGAACGTCACGGATGGACATTAATTCTTTGGTTTTGACATTCTTAAAGCGCTTTTCCTCGATAAGTTTGCTTTCGTAAGCGCTGCCGCCATAGCGGAAAAGTGGGTCAATGCGCAATGCAGAAAGCACATTAACACCTTTAAGATGATGCTCAGCTTCATAAGGGACAACAAAATCAATGTCGGCGCCATATTTGGCGAGCGACTCTGACAGGTGTAAGCAAGCTACTCCTAATCCGCCGCTGTTATGGGGAGGGAGTTCCCATCCGAGCATCAAAATTTTCATCTACTTATTAGTATAACACTATTTTTGAAAGCACAAGCGAAAAGCGCGCACGACTTTTCACGAAAATGTTTATCTTATCTGGTATATAATAATCTTAGCAAAAGGAGGAAGTTATGTCGGAAAAATCCCAGAAAAATACAAAGAAAAAGACCGAGAAAAAAGCTGAAAAAGTTGAAATTATTGATGTTGTAAGAGCTGCCGAAGAACCAGAAGAATCGGAGTTTAGCTTCCGCTGGTACCACTTCGCAGCATTAGGCGCGGTTGCTGTTTTGATGGTTGTTGCTGGCTCAGTACTACTTCATCGCTATGATCCTTCGCTAATTGGTAATAGTCGCATGCTTCGCATTTCTTATGGCTGTACAGAAGGTGATGTTAAGGATTCTTTCCGCTATTTTGGCATCAATGATGGGGATTTGTTTATGGCAAATTCCAAGGATATCAAGCGCGTATATAATGCCGACGAGGCGGTTTTGGAGCTCGTTCACATTGATGGCAAGCCAAGTATCAAGGTAAAACAAGACGGTGAATGGGTGGACGATCAGATAGAATTTGGCGAAGATGGAACTTATATTCTGGATTCAAATGCCGAGTGCAAGCCTGGAATTAAAATTCAATTAAGTATCTAAAATAAAGCCCCTGAGTTCCAGGGGCTTTTAAAGTCTCTGCGGGTTTTGGGTTGGGCTAGTTCGTGGGTTCGCGGGTTAGACAGGTTAACTTGTCAAACTTGTCAAACTTGTCAAACTTGTACAACTTGTCAAACCTGCGCAAAAACAAAACTATATGCTCTCAGCAAAAAAAGTGTAAAAGTTAACCTAGTTAACTATTACGCTTTTCGAAAAATGAATCCTACAAAGCAAACTGCGAGTTATACAAATCTGTATAGAACCCGTTTTGCTCCATGAGCTGTTTGTGGCTGCCGGATTCAATAATATCGCCGTCGCGCATGACAAGAATCAAATCTGCATTCTTGATTGTCGAAAGTCTATGTGCAATCACGAAGCTGGTTCGACCTTGCATAAGCTTATCCATGGCTTTCTGGACGAGTTCCTCGGTGCGCGTATCGACGTTACTTGTCGCCTCGTCAAGAATCAAAAGTGGAGAATTCTCGACCATACCACGCGCGATTGTAATAAGCTGCTTCTGGCCAGCGGAAATCGAATCGCTTTCGGAAATTTGTGAATCTAGGCCATCTGGCAAGGTGCTAATAAAATGCGTGAGTCCAACCGTGTCGCAAATCTCCATAATAGTCTTATCCGAAACATTCTTGCGGTTGTAAGCGATATTGTCGCGCAGGGTCCCCTCAAACATCCAAGTATCCTGAAGAACCATTGTAAATAACGAGTGGATATCATGGCGTGGAATCTCTTTGATCGAATGGCCATCAATCAAAATATCACCATCATCGATATCGTAGAACTTCATGAGCAAATTCACGAGTGTTGTCTTGCCAGCGCCAGTTGGGCCAACAATAGCAATCTTTTGCCCAGGCTTTGCGATAGCGGAGAAGTCCTTAATGACTGGCTTCTTTTTGTCGTAGCTAAACTTAACGTTCTTAAACTCGACCGTACCTTTGACGGAATCTCCGGCGAGTCTTTCTTTGAAGACCTCGTCCGTGACCATTTCTTTGGCATCCAAGAATTCAAAGACGCGTTCGCTCGCGGCCGCAGCAGATTGTAAACTTGTAAACGACTGCGCAATGTTTGAAAGCGGGGAAGTAAAGAGGCGGACGTAGGTAATAAAGGCTACGATTGTGCCAATACCAATAACATTTTGCTGTGCCAAGATAGCACCCGTGATGCAAACTGCAACATAGCCAAGGTTACCAACAAAGTTCATGATTGGATGCATAAGGCCGCCAAGGAAGCGACTCTTTTGGTTGGCGACATAAACGCTCTTGTTGTATTTGTCAAACAAAACATCGCTATCATTCTTGCCGTTATAAGCCTTTACGACAATAAGGCCAGAATAAATCTGCTCGATATGCGAGTTTAGTTTGCCAAGCTCTACCTGGCGCATCTCGAAATACTTCTGAGATTTCTTTAGAATCGCGCCCATGAACATAAAACCAATAATACTTGCAACAATCGCGACGCCCGCCATCTGGATATTTGTAATAATCATGGCGGCAGCTGCACCAACGAGCAAGATCGACTCACTGATCAAAGTAGAAAGCGACTGGTTCAAACTCTGTGCAATCATATCGACATCGTTCGTAACGCGAGACAAAGTATCGCCTGTCTGATGCTTATCAAAATAGCTGAGAGGTAAGATGTTAATCTTCTTGGAAATTCGCTGGCGAAGTCTCTGAGCGAAGCGGTTAGAAGCATTTGCCATGAGCCATGCTTCAGCGAGCTGAAGTAGAGCGCCGCTGACATACATGATGCCAAGGCCAAGCACAATCGCCTTTACGGTGCCAAAATCAATTCCTAAAGGTGTGAGGCCTTTTGCGATTTCGTTTGTAAGGTCCTTTACAATGTTTGGTGCAAAAATCATCAGGACCGAACCGCCAACTGCAAAGAAAACACCAAGGAAAACAATAATACGAAGATTGCCTAGCTCTCTAAAGAGCCTCTTGAGTGTGGCGGAGAAATTCTTGCTTTTTTCTGGCTTGCCGCCATGCATGCCTCGTGGACCTGGTCCCATCTATGCCTCCAATTCCTGCTTAGTTAACTGAGAGAGCGCAATCTGTTTGTAGACCGGACAATTCTTCATGAGCTCTTTGTGCGTGCCTTTGCCGACGCATTTGCCGTCATCGAGCACGAGAATCTGATCTGCATGCATGATGGTACCGATGCGCTGTGCGACAATCAGGCTGGTCGAATCTTTGGTATATTCTTTGAGGGCTTGGCGAAGCTTTGCGTCTGTCTTGAAATCTAGTGCAGAGAAAGAATCGTCAAAGATATAAATCTCTGGGTCGCGAGCAATAGCGCGTGCAATCGCAAGGCGCTGTCTTTGGCCGCCAGAGACGTTGGTGCCGCCCTGAGCGATATGGGATTTGTATTTCTTTGCCATTTTTTCGACGAAATCTTTACCCTGAGCTACTTCGAGCGCCTTCTTTACGGTTTTCTCGTCGGCCTTTTTGCGACCATTGTCGCCGTAGGAAACGTTTTCTAAAACGCTCGCATCAAACATGATTGCCTTTTGCGGAACGTAGCCAATGCGATTACGAAGCGCGGATTGTTTGTAATCCTTAACATTTACGCCATCTACAATAACCTCGCCATCAGTAGCGTCATAAAAACGCTCAATCAGGTTAACAAGAGTGGTCTTGCCTGAACCGGTCGAACCAACGATTGCGACCGTCTCGCCTTGCTTGGCCTTGAAAGAGATATTCTTTAGCATATAATCCTGTGAATCTGGATATTTGAAGCTAACGTTCTTGAATTCGATTGTGCCAACAAGGCCAGTCCCCGGCTCCCTAATAGTTCCGTTCTTGATTGTAATCTCGGTATCAAGAACCTCGTTAATACGCTTTGCGGAAACCTGGGCGCGCGGCAAGATGATAAAAATGCCAGACAAAACCAAGAAAGAGATAATAATCTGCATTGCATAAGTAGAGAAGACAATCATATCGCTAAAGATATCTAGCTTGTCTGTTGTAGCTCCGTCTACCAGGAATGCGCCAATGAAATAAATCGCAAGCGAGACGCCTTCCATAATTAGATACATCATTGGAGATAGAAGGGACATAACGCGCTGCGTAAAGAGCTGGGTCTCAGTCAAATCGCTGTTGGCCTGAGTGAATTTCTGTTCCTGGTAACTTTCGGCATTAAAAGCGTGGACAACGCGAATACCAGTAAGGTTCTCGCGCGTAACGCCATTGAGGCGGTCAGTAAGCTTTTGCATTTTCTTGAAGCGCGGCAAAACAATCGTAATGGATGTCGCAATAAAGGAAAGAAGTATTACGACGGCAATCGCGGTAGTCGTGCTCCATTGCCAACTCTTGCCAACAATCTTTGTAATTGCGACCGTAACGGTGATCGGCGCGCGAAGAAGCATCATGGTGCCCATGCCAATAACCATCTGGAGCTGGGTAATATCGTTTGTGGTGCGGGTAATAAGGCTACTGGTAGAGAACTTGTTAGCCTGATCCAAGTCCAGCTCTTCGACCTTATCGAAAAGCGCCTTGCGAACGACGAGCGAGAAGGTTGCAGCGAGGTTTGAAAGGATATAACTTACAACGACAGCCAAGATAAGGCTTCCTGCCGCGCAGGCTAGCATCATGCCGCCATTCCATAGGATTTCGGACATTTGGCTGCCTTCTGTCTGAACGAGTTTGGTAATGTTTGCCATATAGTCTGGCATCAAAAGCTCGATCCATACCGAGGCAAAAATCAAGAGTGCTACCGCGACAAAAAGTAGCCAATCTTTTGGTTTGTAATATCTGAATAATCTAAACATTAAAGTAAAATTTATCCCTTCAAAAATGAGTACTTAAGACCATATTATATCATCTTCTCACGAGGCAATAAAATACCCCCGTCATGAAGGCGGGGGTTTGGGTGAGGTGCGGCGCGCTGGGCCTCGGAGGTACGAGTTGTAGTTCTGTCAGAGGCTTATTGGAAATATTTCCAAATTTTTTCGATCATGCCTGCAAAACAGGAACACGCAACTTAAATTTTGCGGTGTGAGAGCGGCACACCACGCATATATATTACTACTTCGGAGGTCTTGGCCCCGATTGCGCGCGCTTACCACGGTATGAACTATCTCCAAATCAGGAGCGGATCATAAAGTTCAATGCCATGGCAATTGGATATATAATACATTAATTTTGGGCGATTGTCAAGCATTTTAGCATAAAAATAGCTAAAAACGGCTAAAAATCGCTATATTCTTCGATATGATACGGCTCGCCCGTGATTTTACTATAAAAATCCAGCACTTCGGGCGAGCTTTTGAGTGCTCTTGGATAGGCTGCGCGCATGAGACTAAGCCCCTCAATGCTCTCGCAGCGAGATAATGCAACATATAACTGGCCAATATCAAAGCAGGTCGGATCGACGACGGTGCGAGAATAGGTCTGGCCTTGGCTTTTATGAATCGTGATGGCATAGGCAAGGCGCAAAGGTAGCTGCCTAAAAGTGCCTACAATCTCGTGTTTAATCACTTCGCCATCCCATTCTGGGCGCATAATGTTCCAGTCGTAAGCTTCAACAATAGATTTGCGGCCATTATCCCAAGCCACCTTTACGGCATCTTCGCCAATCTCGCGAACGGTACCAAGCTGTCCATTCTTGTATTCAAGGTTATTACAGAGCGCAATCACGCGTGCGCCAGGTTTTAGAATCAGGCTATCTTCGGCGGCCTTATCACTCGCAGTGATCGAACCTTTAACGACAGCATGAAAAATCTTTGGCTCGCCAACTAGGGCATTAAGCTTTTTGCTGTTAATGGCGCTAGCTTTGGCATTGGTTGGAACGAGGCAAATCGCACCGTCATCGAACTCTTCGCTTACTCTCTGGTTGAAATATGGCAAGCAACTACCGTCGCCACGACGCGCCTTCTCGAGCATTTCGACATATTCGTCTTCTTCTTGGCGCACAATCTCAGTTAAGACAAATGGCTTAAAATGGAAGCGCTCCCAGTTCTTGCCAGAAAAACAAAAGCCAGCCTGAATCTCTGGGTATTTGTAACTTAGAACCTCGCGTTCTTCACGGCGCAAGACTGGTGGCAGCTGGAAGAAATCCCCAACCACAATTACTTGCTTCTTGTGCTGGGTTTGTTTCTCGGCTTCAAAAATAATCTCGGAAATATAATCAAAAAGATCAACGCGACACATCGAAATCTCGTCAATAATAATGACGTCGGCGTTCAAAATCTCTTCGTTTGGATGTTTGTGTTTGCGAAAATCGTAAGCTTGCAAGAAAGGCAGGCGAAAAGCGCGGTGAATCGTACAGCCGTTTTGGAGTCGGAGCGCGGCAATCCCGGTCGGCGCGCAAGCAATAATATGCTTCTTGCGGCGCATCTTCTTCAAAAATTCGCTTAGTACATAAGATTTACCAGTTCCCGCATCGCCTGTCAGAAAAACGTTTTCGCCCATCAGCATTGCATCGAGGGCTTGCTCTTGACCTTCGGTAAGACCGTTGTCGCTTAGGTTGGAAATCAGATTCTTGAGATGAAGGCTCGGAAAACTGGACATATATTCATTATATATGTTTTAGGCAAAAAGAAACCCCCGGTCGAAAATGACCGAGGGTATTGTAGTTTAGGAGGTTGCGATTGCGGCGACAGCGGCTGCGAACATCGGGAACAGAGGCTTGCGCTTGTTGGCCTTGAAATCCTCGCTGTAAGCGCAGAGCTCACTGGCGGGAATATCGTAATGCTTGCAGCTCTTGGGCTTATATTTTCTGAGGTCTGCAATCACCATGTCGGCAAGATTAATCAGACCTTCGTATCTAGCACGATTCTCCATTCCGTGAAGTTCTCTGGAAATGGTTCTGCAAGAGTCGATGATGAAGCTGGTTGTCGGAGCTGACATGATTCTTACGTTAACGTCGATTGCGGAAGAGAGGGCGTTTTCGCTGAGTGCCTGAAGGAATTCCAGGACACCTCTTGCGTATTCGTCGTGGCTCCACTCTTCGCAAGGAAGGGCAATGATGTTGTCCATGATCTCGTTATAGTAAGCCATGTTTTCTACGGACTTGGGCTCGAGCTGCTGCCAGTAAACATAGATAATGCTTGCGGGCACGTGACCTGCCAGGCGGCTAATCAGAAGCGCCTGAACCTGCAGATATCTGAGCTCAGTCTCGCTGTTAGTACCATTGAGGCTATTCTTGATCTCGTGTGCAGCCTTAATCTCGGGGATAAATCTGCTAATGCGACGAGGGTCGTTTTCGTCCTCGGGGCATTCATCGAGAGAGGGGATAATCCACTTGAGTTCCTCGTTGAGTACCTTATTTTCATCGTTCAGAAGAGAGGGTTCGATGCCGGAAAGAAGTCTATATGCAACTTCGCCTCTCTGTCTGAGGTATTCAGACTCCTGGTTGAGGCGGTAGTCGAGGAGACCTTTCTTATAATCAGGATTGAGCTTCTCGCTGATAGTCTTGCGAGTATCAATGAGCATGTCCATGTATGTGGGGTTATTCTCGTCACAGAGGCGAAGAGTAACCATTTCGAGTCTGTCGTGAAGGGCATAGTACGCACTTGCTACGCCTACAGGTAAGGCGCTAACAAGGTCGTGCAGCACCTCAATTACACGGATTTCTTCCTTGTTGATGATGTTGTCCATACTTCAGGACCTCCTTTTGATAATGTAATGAACGCAAAACACCGAGCGGACTCGGTGAACTGGTGCGTATAGTATAACCTAAAAGTAAAGAAAACACAAGAGCAATGTGAGCTTTTAGGGTCGGCCAAGAAAAATCCCCGACCTTTTTGGGTCGGGGGAAATAAGGTGAAATCATTCGTCTTCTTCTGTCTTTGCGTCTGCTTCGAGGAACTTCAGTATAGATTCGACACAGTTGAGACCTGCAGAATTGGGGCAAGATTCAAGTTTCTGGATAAACTCTGCATACTTGAGAATCTTACTGTGGCTATCGAAGAGATTGAGCATGGCGTCGCCGATTGCAAACCTGAATGCGCTCAGTATTATGTCAACACTGTCGCCGTCGCCCAGGCAGATTTCGTGGTTTGTGCCAAGCATTCCGTAAAGCAGCCTGTCGAAATCAAAGGAAGAGTAAGCCTTGATTTTACCGAAGGCTTTGTTTACTTCGACAGCGCTGTCCTTGATAGCTTCCAGTACATAGTCGGGGCAGCACTTTTCCTTGGATCTAGAATTGCATTCCTTATCGAGAATACAGACAAGATCGCGGAAAGCGCGCTTGAGCTCGAAATTGGCGTCAAGCCATGTTCCGTTGACTTTCCAAGTCAGCTTGTCGAAGGGGATGCCAACAAGATCGCTCGGGATGAAGCCCGGATCGCCAAACATCTCTTCTTCCTCGGTAGGGTAGTTAGCCCTGGGGAGATGGGCGCAGTAGCTGTGGAGTGCTTCATAGAAACTCAGGAGCTGACGGATAGCTGAAATGGTATTCTTTTTCATGGTATCACCTCATATAAGTACTCCATCTTATGCTTTTTGGGGGCATAATGATAGGCTCTTATATTATAGCATAAACGGCTTAAATTGTCAATGTAGGCAAGGGGGTGGAGATTTTGCGGCAATAAAAAATGCCCTTCGCGGGCTATTCTAGAAATGGCAGGGGCGGCAAGACTCGAACTCGCGACACCTGGTTTTGGAGACCAGTGCTCTACCAACTGAGCT
>JAZNRZ010000013.1:0-6765 GCA_045590975.1 Candidatus Nanosyncoccaceae bacterium
TCTTCGCCAATTGGGCGTTCGCCTACCAGATAACTCTCGCGAAGCTTGTTAATCAGGTCGGCATAACCATCAATGTGCTTACCATCAGATTCATCGTAGCCATTAAAGTATTCACCAAAGGTCTTCAGGAGCACAATTCCACTAGCTTCCTTGTCGCCAAACAAAGCGACAGCGTCATCTACTTTATCCTGGAGATTACGGAAACAAATGATGTTGCCATAAGTCTTAATTGAGTTCAGAATACGATTCGTACGAGAGAACGCTTGAATGAGACCGTGCATCTTCAAGTCTTTATCAACCCACAAAGTATTAAGAGTTGTAGCATCAAAGCCAGTCAAAAACATATTAACTACGATAAGAAGATCTAGCTCACGATTCTTCATGCGCATCGAAACATCTTTATAGTAGTTCTGGAACTTATCAGAAGACGTATCGTAATCTACGCTAAACATCTTATTATAATCGTCAATAGCAGAATCAAGGAAATCGCGCGAAGATTGGTCAAGCGCAGAAGTGTCTACGTCTTCGTCACCCATAAAGCCACTAGTGTCGTCTAAATCTTCATTAGCCGCGAAACTAAAAATAGTAGCAATCTTGAGTTTTCTGCCACTCTCGGCAAGTTGCTTCTTAAACTCATTATAGTAAAGCTTCGCCATATCAATAGACGATGTTGCAAAGATAGAGTTAAAGCCATTTAGTTTGGTCGTAATCTTCTCTTCGGCGCCGCGATGCAAGATACTTTCAGAAATATTCGCAACCTTACGGTAATCATAATAAAAGCTACGCTTGGTCTTTTGGTCAAAATGATCAAGAACATACTTGGCAACCTCAGTAATACGACGAGGATCCATCATTGCTCGCTCACGATCGATAGCTGGAATATCGGCGTCTGCAATACCTTCCTTAGAATGCATCATTTGAAGATAATCGATACGGAATGGTAAAACGTTCTTGTCATTAATAGCATCAACGATGGTGTAAGTATGTAACTTGTCGCCAAAGGCTTGCTCGGTCGTTCTGAGTTGTGGATTTGAGCTAGAGCCGGCATTCTCGGCAAAGATAGGAGTACCCGTAAAGCCAAAGAGATTGTAATTCTTAAAATGCTTGGTAATATCCATATGCATGTCACCAAACTGCGAGCGGTGACATTCATCAAAGATGATTACGCAATGTTTATCATAGACCTCGTGTTGAGGATTTTTCTTAACAAAAACACTAAGTTTCTGGATAGTGGTAACGATAATCTTATAGTCGCGAGTAGCGCCGGTCTTGGGGTCTCTATTTTCGAGCTGGCACTGGAGAATATGAGTGTTATTATTGCCATTAGCCGCACCTTTTTCAAAGCGGTCGTATTCCTTCATTGTCTGATAATCTAGGTCCTTACGATCCACGACAAACAAGACCTTATCAATATAAGGAAGCTGAGTTGCAAGTAGCGCGGTCTTAAAGCTAGTCAAAGTCTTACCAGAACCAGTCGTGTGCCAGATGTAGCCGCCAGCATCAGTCGAGCCTAGCATCTTATAGTTGGTAGATATTTCAATACGATTCAAAATACGCTCTGTAGCGACAATCTGATATGGTCGCATCACTAGAAGCTTTTGGTCGGAATCAAAGACGCAATAACGAATCAGAATATTAAGAAGCGTATGCTTGCTAAAGAATGTTTTCGTGAAGTCTATTAGATCCGGAATAATCTTGTTGTTACTATCAGCCCAGTATGATGTAAATTCAAAGCTATTACTGGTGCGTTTGCTCTTCTTACGGCCTTCGCCGGATAGCTCCTTGATGTGTGAACTACGCGTAGTATTGGAATAATACTTGGTTTCAGTGCCATTCGAAATCACAAATACCTGGACGTAGTTATATAAACCAGAACCGGCCCAGAACGAATCACGATCGTAACGCTTAATCTGATTGAATGCCTCTTTTAAGGCCACTCCGCGGCGTTTAAGCTCAGTGTGGACCATAGGTAGACCATTTACTAGTATTGTGACGTCATAGCGCACGTCGCGCGCTCCAGACTCTTCGACATACTGGTTAATAACCTGAAGCGAGTTGTTATAAATATTCTTCTTATCGATAATCTTAATATTCTTTGTAGAACCATTATCTAAACGGAAGCTATAAACATTATCTACCTGGACGCGATTAGTTTTGTCTTCAATAGAATCGCCAGGGCGAGCAATATACTCATTAAAAAAACGAAACCATTCGCTTTGGCTAAACATGAAATCATTTAGCTTCTCGATTTGAGTTCTAAGGTTCCCAATAAGGTCGGCTTCGGAGTCAATCTTAATATACTCATAACCTTGCCCTTGGAGATTATGGATTAGCTCTTTTTCAAGCTCCGCCTCACTTTGATACGAATCAGCTTTCCTTGGAGACGAAGTATATTCAGCTACCACCGTAGCCTCACTACTCTCAACGACGATATTGAATCTACTCATAGTGTAACCTCCGGCTTATACTTATTAGAATATTTTTCAAAAGCTTCTTTGAATACATCACGATTATGCTCTGATAGCTCAGAGCTCTCAAATTCAGAAAAATGGCTATACCTATTCATCAATGCTACGGCTTCATTTTTATCATCAAATTCCGGAATACACTCATCCCATTGCTTATAACCAAAATATAGCTGCGTCTTCTCCAATAGGATTCTGAACATGTTGAAGTGTTCTTTTTCTACGGCGCCCGATTCTATAGCTTTTTCTATCTTTTCTCTTAACAGCATATGATAACCGAACGGACGCTTCTCTCCGTCCTTAAGTATATATTTGAAATCTTTAGACTTTGTTAAAATGTAGCGGCACAATTTGATGTTTTTACTTTTACGCTCCAGCATATCGTTAATCTTATTAAAGAATAGCGCGTGATGAGTCTCTATCAAGACTTCTATTTTTTGCTCGCATTTCAAGTCTGATAGTTCATTTAGTAAATCAAAAATCGCAAGGGAGAGACGTATTATAACCGTATCGTCCACAGACGAGACAGGGTCATCAATAACGATATAATGGAGATTATCAAAGAAATCTGTACTTCTATTATCTGGATCACTAATCTTTAGTTCATTAATCGCAGCCTGCAGGAGTGAATAAAAAATTGAAAGAATAAAGAGTGTTTCTTCGGCCTTTGAAGCTTTTATGGGTTCAGAAAAACCATCTTCATCTTCCGAGTCATTAATTCTTGCCTTAAAGGTAACTTCAGAACTATCGCTACTAAAGAATGGAAAAATCGTCTCACTTCCATAGATCTTTTGAAAGTTATCAATAACTTCTCTTTGTAGCCCTTGCTCATTGATGCAACTTACAATCCAAGAATTCTTATTGATAATCAAAATATTATTATCATTGTCCCACACGAAAAAATCTTGAAATAAGGCATTAAAACAAAGACTGTCGTCTTCGTCTCTTTCCGAAATCAAGCGAGAAATTCTTGTTTTTCCGGTTCCATTAAAGGCATACAGGGCATTAACTAGAGTTTTGGTATTACCTGGAATTGATCCATTACCGGCCAAGCTGGGGAACAATACGTTTACTACGTCTTCAAGGGTATTTAATTCCAAGATATGACTAGGCATTTGGCACTAACTCCTTAAAAGACAATAGTTTATCGCGATAATAAGCATATTGCTTTTCGCGTGCCTCGATTTCGGCCGGGAGGCCTTCTTCAAAGCTCGAATTAATAGCTTCAAATTTATCTAATAGCGAAACAATTTTTCTTTGTGTTTCAATTTGCGGTACTGGTATTTTAAGTCCTCTAACAAATGACATATTAGCCATCGCGAGTTTTCCATTAGATAAATTAATAAATTGGTTATATAACATGGTGCAGGCATAATAAACATAAGATGAATCTAACCTGCTATCGTCTATCGGATAAATACCAGCAACATTCTGGTTTATTGCTGCGTCAAACTTCAAATATGCGGTTTTACCAATTGTCGCGCCAACCAGAGCAATCAATGTAGTCCCCGGTTTCATGACCTTCGCAGATGATTTTGCTAAACCTAATTCCGTAATGTAACCTGTAATATCATCTACGTCTTTCGTATTTTTACACACGGTTGAGGAAAGCCATTTTATATTCCCGTCCGTCCAATACTCCGGCTTTGTTTTCGATGGTGTTCCACCCGCCTGGACAACACAACAATCGCCAAGTGCTATCATAGGCGTACTTTTAAGATCAAATAAGGCATTCTTATAATATCTATACTGTTTTTTACGGTTGCTAAGCTCCACTGTAAGCTCCACTGTAAGCTCCACAAAATTGTCCAATATCTGGACAATTTCGTCTTGGACTTCTAATGGCGGGATTGGGACTAATAATCTAGCAAATACATCACCAGTAATATAGAACCTGGTGACACCTCGCACCATACGGTTTATTTTCTTTCTGCAAGCACTCGAGCGTAAAACGTAATTAAGAAATACTGGATTGATGGTATCCTTGTATTCTTCTTTTATCCTTATTCCGAAAAGATGATCGTCAATAAAAATACCTTTTTCGATTTCGTCAGCAACTACAGATGACATGGCGCAATCATCTGGAGTTTCCGAAGCGGATGTCAACAGAATATCTCCTCTGCAGAGTTCTGTTTGCTCTAGTTTTTTAACAGTCGCATATGGTTTCTTCGAGACATCGACCTTTATATTGTTGTAAACATTCAGGAAATCAATAAATCTACAATTTCCAGTTTCTTTCCATTTTCCGGAGACACCGCTCATACTTCTTAAAGTATTACAGATGTCAGAAATACTATAATATTTAACCCCATTTGGGCATTTTTCTTTAATTAAGTCATCAAGTCTGCTCATTCTAGCTCTCAATTTCTGCAATAATCTTATCAATCTCGGCGCGAAGCTTGTTCTCTTTTTCGACTATCTTCGAGATATCCTCATTTAACACTTTAATGTCAATCTTCTCGCGAGTATCTTCTTGCACAACGTAGGTAGAGACTGAAAGATTAAAGTCCTGTGCTTCAATTTCTTCGTACGTTGCTAGATGAGTGACGTGTTCAATTTCTTCACGAGATGCATATTCTTCTACGATCTTATCGATATCAACATCGCGGAGCTTGTTATTATTCGTAACTTTTACGCAATTCTTAGAAGCATCAATAAATAGAACTTTATTATCTGCTTTATTCTTCTTCATTACGAAAATACATGTAGCAATAGAAGTGCCAAAGAATAAGTTATCAGGTAACTGAATGACGCAATCAATAAAGTTATTATCTACCAAGTATTTGCGAATCTTCTTCTCGGCGCCCCCGCGATAAAAGACGCCTGGGAAACAAACGATAGCGGCCGTACCATTAGAAGCAAGCCAAGAAAGCGAATGCATCACAAAAGCAAGATCAGCCTTACTAGACGGAGCAAGCACACCGGCCGGCGAGAAACGTGGATCATTAATAAGAACAGGGTTTTCAGAACCTTCCCAGTGAATAGAATAAGGCGGATTAGAAACAATGGCTTCGAATGGTTCTTCATCCCAATGCGCAGGATCTTTAAGCGTATCACCAAGCGCGATATCGAACTTATCCGGATCAATATCGTGCAAGAACATGTTGATGCGGCAAAGGTTATAAGTTGTAATATTGATTTCCTGACCAAAGAAACCGTTACGGACGTTATCTCTGCCAAGAATCTTGGCAGATTTTAGGAGAAGTGAGCCGGAGCCGCAAGCTGGATCGTAAACCTTATTGATCTCTTTTTTGCCATGAGTTGCAATCTTTGTTAAGAGTTCTGAAACCTCTTGCGGAGTAAAGAATTCACCGCCAGATTTACCGGCATTTGACGCATACATAGCCATCAAATATTCGTAAGCATCGCCGAATGCGTCGATCGTATTGTCTTGATAGTCGCCAAGCTTCATATCACCAACGCCATCCATAAGCTGGATGATATGCTCATTGCGCTTTGCGACCGTAGCGCCGAGCTTATTACTATTGACATCAAAGTCATCAAAAAGACCCTTCATGTCGTCTTCATTCTCGGTGCCTTTTGCGGAGTTCTCAATAGCGTTAAGAGTTTTCTCGAGGGTTTCGTTTAGGTTCTCATCATAAGGAGCCTTGGCGCGAACATTACAGAAGAGTTGAGACGGCAGAATAAAGAAGCCTTTAGTCGTAATGAGTTCTGGGCGAGCTTGACCAGCCTCTTCGTCAGAGAGCTTGGCGTAGTCAAAATCTTTATTGCCAGCATCCCATTCGCCTTTATTAATGTAGTTGGTTAGATTCTCAGAAATGTAGCGATAAAAAAGCATCCCAAGCACGTACTGCTTGAAATCCCAACCATCAACGGCGCCACGAAGATCATTGGCGATATTCCAGATCGCGCGATGTAGTTCGGCGCGTTCGGACTCCTTTTTGTTATTCATGAATTGGTTCCTTGTTAAGATGAATATCTATCTTCTATTATATCACGAAAAGGCCAATTCTAAGTTGTTGCAGCACCCCAGTTATATCATGAAATACATACACAGAGGCAACGCAAGATTGACGACCTTGCCGAAAAGTATGCCGAACTAGACAAAGAGTCGTGAGAAGCCGTCAAAGACAAGCTACGATGACATGGCGGATTTGCAAAAGACGAAAGGCTATTCGCGTCCCAAGGGGCGAGCGAAAAGCTCATTTTATTTGTTCGCTCACTCGTCCGGTCGAACCCTACGGGTTCTTGTCTCACTCGAACCATCAAATATAAAAATAAAGACCTAAAGGTCTTATTTTTATATTGGTGATCCGGGAGGGACTCGAACCCTCGACAC
>JAZNRZ010000014.1:0-19396 GCA_045590975.1 Candidatus Nanosyncoccaceae bacterium
AATTGGCTAGAAAAGAATCATGGTGAATTGTCTGGTACTGATCTAGAAAATATGAGCGACGAAGAACTCGAAGCTCTTTGGAAAGAGTACATGGATAGCCGTGGCGAAGAAGAAGGTTCCGCAGAAGAAGAGGAAGAGCGCGAGGGAGAGGAAAACGCTGAAGACGAAGAGTCTGAAGAAGAAGAAAAATCTGCCGAGGACGAAGAGTCTGAGGAAGAAGAGGAAGAAGAACGCTCTGCTGAGGACGAAGAAGAAGAAAGAGCTGAGCGCGAAGTCTTGACGGTTGTTAATGCTATGGCCGAAGAGGATGCAAGAATTGCAGCTGGCATTATTGCTGAACAGGCCTATAACGAAGAAATTAACAAGATGTGGCGCTTTAATCCTGTACGCTTGTGGCGCCAGTCAAGGCCAGGTCGTTCATTCAGAATGAAGCACTATAATGCTGAGGCTATGGATAAACTTCGCAGCTTCAGAAATGGCGAAACTCCAGAAGTTCCAGCAGGGTTCTGGAATGAAAGAGATGTTATCGCTAAGTTTACAATGGCATACATGGAGAATCTCGAGAACGAGATGGTTCACAGTGATGCTGGCGAAATGATGCGTGGCTACACGGTTCGTGTTGGCGAAGACGGTACAGAAACTGTTGTTCATCGTCGCCGTAACGAAAATGGTGAGATTGAAGAAATCGAGGTCATGCGCCGCAAGAGCGATGGTACTATCGAGAGTCTCATCGAAGAGGAAGAGGGTGACGAATCCGAGGCGATGGAGCGCGACGCAAGGGCAGCTATTGAAACCAAGGATGCTATTAGGCGCTTTGCTGAATCTGGTGGTACTGCCGATGATAAGAATGCATTTATTGCGGCCATTAAGAAGATTAAGGTTGAGACGCTTGGCCTAACAGATAACCAGAGCGATTTCACGATGGACAACTATCTTGATGCTGCTGTTGCTGCCCGCGATAAGATTAGCCATGGTATCGCAATGGACCGTGTCCTTGATGGCTTTAACTACATTAATGCTGAATCCAGAAGCCAGGTACGTACAGAGGTCGAAAAGACCAATATCGACTCTGTTGCTGCAAAGATTGCTATGCGTACACATGGTCTTATTGCGCCTGAAACAGCTGCTGCTGTTATCGGCTTTGCATCTGGCTATCTATTAACTGGCGCAAAGACTGCTGCCAAGGCTGGTATTGCAGTTGGTGGCGTAGCTCTTGGTGTAGCTGTTCCTGCTACTATTCCACTAGTTGCTGGTGCCTTGATCTCTGGTGTTTGGGGTGGTATTAACGAAGCCAACAGAGTTAAGAGAGATCAGTCTAGAACGCTTCGCGATATGGCTATGGGCTCCACAAAGAGTACTTTGAACCCAAGTAATCCATTTATGCGTGGTCGTCTCAAATATGACGAAGCTTTGAGGGCTGCAAATTATGATAGCCAGCCAGCAAATGGTTTGAAAGAAGCTTTGAATAATGCGATTTCTGCAGGCAATACCAATGAAATTATGAAGCAGCTCGCAGCTATTGACTCTAGGATTAAGATTAGCGATCAGCAGGGTATAGACTTGATTAGCTATACCTCTGGTGAATCGATTGTTAACGAACGTGCAAACTTGGATATTGCAAGAGCTCGCGCTAGGATTGCTCTCCGCGAAGCCGGCATAAATCCAAGCGAATGTGATACTTATTCTGATGCTTATGCAAGTAGCGTAGAGAGCATTAATCAGAATGTAACTAATACGAAGAAGGTTCAGGGTAAGTTGCGTCGTCGTCGTGCAATCGGCCATGGTATCAAAGCCGCTGCAATTTCTTCACTTGCATCTATTGTTGGTCAGGAAGTTCGCGCAGCCTTCGACGATAATGTGGTTGGCGTATTTGAATCCGACAGTGCGAACAACATTGGCGCAAGCCGTACGGTTCTTGGTAATGCTCGCGAGAGATTCTTCTCGAGCCCAGATCCAAAGATTGGTATTGATCAGCAACTTACGGCTCAGCAAATCTCGGATCTTCGCCAAGAAGGTTATACGGTTGCGAAATCTGGTGCAATTCCTGGTGGTACCAACGAGTATGATATTCAGACCTCAAGCAGCGAGTTTGCTGGCGAGAAGGGCTTCGTAGTTAATCGTTCGCACTTTGGTAACGGTACGAGAGTAACTGACTTCGATGAAGGCCGTACTTATAGGACTGATGATCAAGGCTGGTTTACCGGCTTTAAGAACCAGATTGCTGATGGTCGTGGTGGCTCTAGAGATTGGCGCGAAGTTGTTGAAAGCGGTCGCGTAAGAGCATACTTCACCCCAGAAGGCGTAAGTGGCGGTAAGGCGATCGAGCTTAATGTAACTCCATTTACAGATGCTAGTGGTATGCCACAGATTAGCATTACTTCGGATATTCCTGAAATCCAGGCTGCTCTCGATCAAAAACTTGGTATGGTCGAAATTGCAGAATACATGGGTACAAATGCGGACGGCACAGTAAATGCGAACATCTTTAGTACATGGCCAGGTTCGGCAATGACTGGAGATATTACAGAGCATGTCACCGAACAATTGCCAGATATCCCAGTATACTCGGTCACTTCACCAGAAAGAGCTGTCGACTTCTTGCATCCAGTAGTTATTCCAGTTCCGAGGACCGAAGCAGGGCCTAGTGAAAGAACGACTGGTCATACTCCATTAGATTCGTTTAGACCTGAAAATAGGGAAACCGAAGAAGAAGAGGAAGAAACTGAGTCCGAAGAAGAGTCTGGCTCGGTGGGTTCGACAGGAACCTCTGGTACAGGACAGAACAATAGGGGCGGCAATGGCAGTAACGGCAATAATGGCGCGCAAGGTGGTCAGAATAACCAGAATAGCCAGAATAGCCAGAATAGGCAAAGTGGTCAAACTGCTGGCCAAAACGGTCAAACTGGACAGAATAATCAAACTGGCCAAACTGGCCAGAACGGTCAAAATAGGCAAACTGGCCAGAATAGTCAAAATGGGCAGAATAATCAAACTGGCCAAAATGGTCAGAATAATGGCCGAAGGCCTAGGAATAATGAAGGCGGGCCAAATAACAGAGGTAATGATGGTTCTAGCGAACGAAGGCCAAGGCGACCATTTAGGCCGTCTCGCGGCGAGATAATTCGTGGCAGAATAGATGATATTGCGAATGAGCTAGGTAAGCCATTCGAGAGTCCTAGAGATCGTGGACTTACGCTAGCTGCATTGAAGTTTTGGAACAAGGCTTCAGATGAAGAACGAAAGAACATCTTGAGCGGAAAAGACAAGACATCTTCGACCGCACGTTGGGCATTGCAATACCTACTACCACGCGGGTTTATTGAAATGGAACCTACTTCGGAATAGAAGAGAAGTTCGCGAAGTAAAAATAATCTCCCTGAATTGGGGGGTTATTTTTTATGTCTGTTTTTGCGCTAGTCTTGATGTTTGGAGTTTTTTGCCAGATAAAAAGCTATCAAAAAACCTCTGGTTTTGGCCAGAGGTTTAATGTTTATCTGTAGAACTTTAGGGAAATGATTGGATCTTTCCTTGCTGCCTTAACTGCTGGATAGATACCAAATAGAATACCAGTAACTAAGGAAACGGCGCCCGTAATTGCGAGGATTTGCCATGAGATATGTACGGCAAATGGTGTAACTAGGGAAATTAGGAATGCGCCAGCATAACCTAAAGCGAAACCCATGATACCGCCCGCAATACTTAGGATGGTAGATTCAAGAAGGAATTGAAGTAGGATATTTCCACTTGAAGCACCAACGGCTTTGCGAATACCGATTTCGCGGGTTCTCTCGGAGACGGATACGAGCATGATATTCATGATGCCGACGCCACCGACTACGATAGAGATGCCTGCTACGATTGTTAGCATCATAGAAACGATTGATAGTAAGGAGCCGGCTGGATGTAGATCCTTATTTCCAGTAACTACCTGGAAGCTATTGCTGTTGCCTTTGTTTTCGGCTAGAGCATTCTTAACGGTGTCGGCAGTTTGATCGATTGCGCCAGTCGTTGCGGTGCGGACATCGATTTGCTGGATCTGTAGGGCAGACTCAAATGTTTTTGCATAGTCTGCACTAATAATGATTGAGTTATCGAAATCTACGCCATTATAGTTGATTGGTTCGTCGAGTTCTTCAAGAACACCGATGATCATGAAACGCTGATTGTTATAGATAATAGTCTTCGTTAAGGCTTCTGGGCCGCCAAAGATTTGCATTGCGGCTTTGTAACCGATAACGGCTGCGTTTTCGCGACTGTCTGCTTTTAGAAATTCGCCACGATTTAGCTTGAAGTTAAGGATGTCGCCAAGCTGATAGTTACTTGCTACAACATGGAAACCGTCGTGAGGTTTGTCATTTGCAACTAGCGTGCTTGTTGTAATTGCAAGTGGGGAAACGCTTTCGATGCCTTCGATTTTGCTAATCGTGTCGACGTCGTTTAGAGTGAGACTCGATTTTGTAAATTGGTTGTTCTCTGAAAGTTCGTCGATAAGATTCGTGGTGAAATCTTTGCCGCTGCTTGGTCGAACGATGATAAGGTTCGCGTTGTTCTTGTCTGAGTTGGCATTGATGAGCTTATTGATGCCACCCGTTAGAGAAAGGATAAGAACGATTGATGCGACGCCGATTGCGATGCCTAGGGCAGAGAGGAAAGTGCGGCCGCGATTACGGCGAAGGCTGTCTTTTGCAAGGCGATAATGCGTGTTCAAGAGCAGTGCCATTTATGCCTCCTTTCCTTTTGTCTTAGATTTTGTATCGGCTTTTGCCTTGCTAGATTTTGAAGTTGCTTTTTTCTTGTCGTCCTTCTTATCTTCTTTTGGCTTCTTGTTTTTGCCGAGAAGCTTGTTAGTGAAGGCGCTTAGACCAGATTCTTTCTTTTCTGGTTTTGCTTCGTCTTTCTTGTCTTTGTGAAGCTTCTTTGTGAGGCTGCTTAGACTGACGGTTCTGCGACGAGGCTTGCGTTCTTTATTCTTGTCTAGATCGCCTGTTTTTTCTTCTCCTACATTATCTGGCTTTGGTGCATCCTTTGCGGTTGCTGGTTTTGCCGAGATTGTTGTGTTGTGAAGTTCGCGATTGCCGCTTGGAGCTGGTTTTGGCTCTGCGTTTGGCTTTACCTTAGAGACTTCGACGGTAACGTTTTCGCCAGAGACCTTAACTGGAGTATCCGATACGACTTCTAGTTCTGGTGGACGCTTTTTAGATAGAACACGAACAGAAATCTTTTCTGGAATACGATTGCCTTGTGGCAAGTTATGATCGGCAACGGTCTTGATATCTGTATCAATCTGACCATCGAGCATATTGATAACGCGAGTTGCGTATGCGGTTAGGTCAGGGTTGTGAGTAACCATGATGATAGTGTTGCCTTTGGCGTGGATGCTGCGAAGTTCTTCCATGATGATATGAGAAGAGCGGCTATCCAAGTTGCCAGTTGGCTCATCAGCAAGGATGATAGATGGATTAGAAATAAGGCTACGAGCAATAGCGACGCGCTGCTGTTGACCACCAGAGAGCTGGTATGGCATGTAGTATTCGCGTTCGCGAAGATGGAAATGTTCGAGTACGCGATCGGCAGCTTTTAGGCGGCGAGTTTTGTGAACGCCGGAGTAGATAAGTGGTAGAGAAACGTTCTCAATAACCGAAAGATTAGAAATAAGATTGAAGTTTTGAAAAACGAAACCGATTTCTTCAGCACGAAAACGTGCTTTTTTACGAGCGGAAATTTTGGTAATCGGTTTTCCGTGCAAGAAATACTGACCTTCATCAGGTTTGTCTAGAAGACCAATGATGTTTAGTAGGGTAGTTTTACCACAGCCAGAAGGACCCATGATCATGATGAACTCACCGCGCTTTACGGTTAGGTCAAACTTGTCTAGTGCATGAGATTCTGTATCGCCAAGGCCATAGATTTTCGAGACAGACTTAAGCTCGATAATGGTTTCGTTTTCTTGTTTCGACATTGCTCGCTTGTTCGTATTTAGTTGATATTAAACTAGTTTTAATTATACACTCTACCGAGCATTTTTGGCGGTGTTTCGGGCGAAAAAATGCCCGCATTTTTATGCGGGCGGGGTGAAAAAATGTCAGCCTTTGTAGGCACTGATAAATTCTTCGGTTGCATCGACAAGAGTAGCGTTTTTGTCGTGTTCTTCGAGGAACTTTCTGAGCCTATCCAGGTTTTCATCATCAAAGCAGTACACGATTTGCTTTTCGTCGTCTTTGTAAATGACGAGGCGAGAATCATTGATTACCGCCATTGCCTGTTCGATCGTGCTTGATGCGCGTTTTGGTATAAGGAAATTTGCGGCGCTATCAAGCTGCAGAATGATGCTGGCGAGAATGATGTCTTCTTGTGATGGTACTCCTTGCTTTTTGAAAAGGAACGCTTTTGGGATGCTGCTCATGATTAAATATCCCCTCCTTATTGGGCGGCAGCCGCTAGAATGGATATAATTATAATATCGAATGATGGTTTAGTCAATCTGATGTAAGGGGTTGATGGACGGACTTTATTAGGAGCAAAGATTGTGTTATAATCATGGGAACTGGAGAGGTGTCCGAGTGGTTGAAGGAGCACGCTTGGAAAGCGTGTATGCGGGCAACCGTATCTGGGGTTCGAATCCCCATCTCTCCGCCAGTAATGAAAAATGACCCGAAGGGTCTTTTTTGTTGCTGGTGGAGAGTATGTGGTGAGAAGACCAGTGGGGTTCGTCCAAAACCCGGTTGAGCGAAGCGAGACGACGGCGTTTTGTTTATATCCCCATCTCTCCGCCAGTAATGAAAAATGACCCGAAGGGTCTTTTTTGTTGCTGGTGGAGTAATGTGTTTATGCTAAAATTATAGTAAGAATTTTCTGGTGAGGAGAGATAAAAATGGATGATAAAGATCAGGGTAAAGCTGCGGCTTCTGATGGTTTATATGGCAAGCCTCGGACTTTTGGTGCAAGCGTAGAAGAGTCTGAAAAGGTTCAGCTAGAAACGCCAGCGACAGAAGCTGCACCTAAGGCAGAGAAAACAACTGAGCCTGTAGACAATGCGGCAGCAATGGATGCCGTGCTTAAAGCTGCGAGCGTGAATAATCCGAACATTAAGCCAATTGAATTTAAGGACACGATAGCTGCTAAGAAGCAGAGCGAGAGCACGGGTGGCGAGACTTTAAATGTAATTAATGCGAACGGTATTATTAGCGGCCAAAAAGTTGTAAATGGAACTTGGCGTACCTTTGCTGTCGTTATGGTGATTTTATTCTTGATTGCGGCTGCTGGCGCTGGCTATCTTTTCTATATATATAGTTCTGTAGAAAAAGATAGAAGTGATCTCTCTGAAAAATCTGGTTCTTACTCTGCAAAGCTAGAAAGTCTTTACAGTGTTTTGGGTGTATCTAGTCAGGCGGATGCATTAAGCGCTGTTAATGGCGAAGATGTTGTTTTGTCTCAAACTGAGATTCTTGGATTAAAAGAAGCGCTCAAAGGTAGCTATGAGATTTCTTCAATAGATTTCTCTCACGAGGGTACTTTTATTAAGCGCGTAGGCTCTTACAAGGTGTTTAGTTTCTATAGTGGCACTGACCATGTTGTTGCTTATGTAGCCAAAGATGGTAAATGGAAGATGCTTAGCTATAGCGATACGGCAACGCGTCCGTGCAGTGACTATACTCAGCTTGAACAAAATGTCGTTGATAAGGCCCTTGGTTGCGAGGATTAATGTTTAGCGGTATTTTGACTTTGGCTATGTCTGCAGAGCTACTCAAAGCTCAGAATGATGTTTCTGAGATTGCTCGTAATGCTTACAATATTAGCGATTATAAGGTTGTGACTTGGGATGTTTCGAGCCGTGGAACTGTAAATGGCGACTTGGATGAATTTAAGGCTGGAGTTGAAGATATTTACAACGACCCACGTGGCTGGATTAGGGCTGGCGTAAAGTTTGAATATGTTGAAAGCGGTGGTCAGTTGCATGTTGTGCTGGCTTCGCCTGAAGAAGTTGAGGCTTTTTCGCCATCTGGTTGTTCAACTGAATGGAGCTGCACAGTCAGGCCTTATGTGATTATCAATGATGATAGATGGATGGGCGCGACTGATTCTTATCAGCAAGCAGGTGAAAGTCTTTTGAATTATCGCAGGATGGTTGTAAATCACGAGACTGGTCACTGGCTTGGGCATGATCATATTACGACTTGTACGGATTACGAAAACTGGGCGCCGATTATGATGCAACAGTCGATTGATCTTCGTGGTTGTAAGGCGAATCCATGGCCAACTGAAAGCGAACTCTGGACGAGCACGATTTAGGATTTACTATGGAAGAAGATTTTGAGAAAAACAACAAAATGTTGCAACGCAAGAAGACGACAAAGAGTGGAAAGATTCTCTTTCTGATTGGTCTTTTCTTGGTAACGGTTTTTGCGGTTTTTGGCGTCCTGTTTTTTGCTACAAGAAACAGGGGAAAAGAAGAGTCTTTTGAATGGTTTTCTAGAATCTCGGAAACAAAAGAAAGCGTTCTAAGTGTTGTAGATTATGCGCCTAGTGATATAAATGATTTGGATATTGGCAAGCTAGAACAGCTTAATTCTTCGATTTCGAGTGTAAAACAGAATATGGATGCGATTCGTGGATCAAAGGTGCTTGATTCTGATGAAAAGAAGGCAAAATTTGAAGAAGCAGACAAGCTGTTTGCAAAGATTCAGATGATTGGCGAAAATTCCGAGATTCTTAAAAAGCTTTACGACGAGGCGAGAAGTGAGGCTGGCGTATCTGATGAAACTTTGAAAAAGCTTAGTGAATCTTCTTGCGAATATATCAAAAATCTCGGCGCGAAGATGTCCGATCTCCGAGGTAAGGTTTCTAGCTTTAAAGAAAAGTATTCTGCAGGTGGCAATACGATTGATTTCGTAAAAGACTATACGGAAATCGAGGATATTTTGAATAGCTTTGAGGTTTCTGATGGTGTCGGTGTTGGGCTAAAAGAGGTATTCGGTATCGACAGGGGTGAAATCAGCGGTTTTTATGATAAGATAGAAGAGCTGAATAATCTAGTAAAAGAATAGTTTTTAATGCAAAGAATCGTCATTGTTTACAATCCTCGCAGTTCTCATGCTAAAGAGGTAGAAGAGAAGGTAATTGAGCCGGCTCGTCATCTTGGTGGCTATGTTCTTGCGAAGTTTGAGGTTGCTGATGCGATTGTGGACATTAACGCGGATAGACTTGCAAAGATTCTATTCGATAACGATCTTGTAGTTGCGGCTGGTGGCGATGGTACTGCAACGGTAGCAATCAACGGTATTATGCTGTCTAAAGCCAAAAATGTCAGGTTAGGCGTTCAGGGTTTTGGTAACTTTAATGACCTTGCTAGAAGCCTAGGTAACATGAGCTTTGAAGAAATTATTGAGGCGAAGACGCACGAAGTTTGGCCTCTTGAATGTGTTGTAAATGGTAAACATTGGCGCTATGGTATGTGCTATTTTACTATCGGTATGTTTGCTGAGGCTTGCGCGGTTTTTGATGATCCGAAGACTAGAAAGACTCTTCGTAAGGGCGGAAGGAAGCTAATCTTTAGCTTGTTTACGCTGGCAAAGTGGTGGTTAAAACAACACAAGCGCAGCTTTTTGCCGAGCTTTTTGCTTGGCGATGCCTCTGGGGATTTTGTAGACAAGACAGGCGCTTCGGATTACATGGCAGTGAATAGTTTGACTGTTGCCAAGATTATGAAGGGTGACCGCTTTTTCGCAAAGAAGAAGGAATTTTTGAGTGCTACTGGCGAGCTAACTCGTTTTTGGCCGATGGTTTCTTTTATGTTAAAGAGTATTTTTAAGAAGATCCCTGGCGATACTAGTGAGCTAGATGTCCTTAGCTTTGGTACGCCCAGCAGGGTAACAGTTCAGGCTGAGGGCGAATATGCCGAGCTTGAAGATGTAAAGAAGATTGAAATTGCGAAATCTGATAAGCCGCTTCTTGTAGTTACGAGGGCTAAATAATGGATAGCATGCCTGTTGTTGGTCGTGCCGAGTTCAAGATTGCCGGCGCTTTCAAAGAGTTTGGTGCAGATCTTCGCGAGAAGGTCGTGTTAGATATTGGTTCAAGCACAGGTGGTTTTACTGAGTTTGCATTGAGGATGGGCGCTAAGAAGGTTATTGCTGTAGAGAAGGGCACAAACCAGATGAAAGCGCCACTTCGTTTTGATCCGAGGATTGAACTTCACGAAAAGCAGGATATTTTTGAGTTTGTAGCGGATGAGAATATCGATGTTATCTTGGCCGATGTTAGCTTTGTGAGCCTGAAGAAGGTTTTAGCTTATGTGAAGAAAAATCTTGCGGGGAAAAATACTGAATTTTTAGTTATGTTAAAGCCGCAATTTGAGGCCCCGGACTATATGCTTCGTCGAGGGGTTCTAAAGAATAACAAGATGCGTCGTGAGGTAATTGCGGATTTTGAAGCTTGGCTCAAAGAGAAGGGTTTCTTGATTGTTGGTAAGAAAGACAATGAAGTGGCTGGGCGCTTTGGAAACGTCGAAAGATTTTACTATTTGAAAATTGCAAAATAACCCCCGTTCCTTAGCGGGGATTTTCGGATTTTAAGGGGTGCTTTACAAGTTTTGCATGTTAAAATAATAGATAGTTATGGCAGAGGAGGTTAAGAAAGCCGCGGACGAGGCGGCTGGTGATGAGGTGGCAAAAGAACAGACATTAGTTGAAAAACTTGTGGCTGAGGGTAAGGTCGGTCTTTTGGCGGGCGAACTTCCGAAAGATTACCAGCTTCAGGCAAAAGATTATGTTCACTTGCATAACCATACTCACTACTCCTTGCTTGATGGTCTAACCAAGATTGACGAGCTTGTAGATTTTGTAAAAGAAAAGGGCATGGAAGCCGTTGCGGTTACCGACCACGGCACGATGTGTGGCTTGGTTGAGCTCTTCAAAACCTGTGAAGGCGCTGGCATTAAATCTATTCTTGGCCTTGAGGCTTATGTTGCGGCGCGCAATAAAGAAGATCGCGATCCAGCTTATGACAAGAAGCGCTTCCATATTACTTTGCTCGCAATGAACGACAAGGGTTTTGAAAACCTTAGCCGTTTGATGACTGACGCTGAAATTGATGGTAAGTATTACAAACCGCGTACCGACCATAAGGACATGGAGAAGTATGCTGAGGGTGTGATTTGCTGTTCGGGCTGTATTGGTAGTGAGATTTCTGATGCGATTCGTTATGATGATTTGGATCGCGCGCGCAAGATGATTGAGTGGTATCACTCGGTTTACCAGGATCGTTTCTACTTGGAGGTTCAGGACCATGGTCACCCAGATTCACCAACACATTGGGATGAACAAAATAAGGTAAACCAGCAGCTACTAGAGTTTTCGAAAGAGTATAAAATTCCGGTAGTTGTAACTTGCGATGCTCACTATTTGAAGGTAGAGGATGAACCGGCGCACGAGGCTTTGCTTTGTATTGGTACGGGTTCAAAGCTGTCTGATACGAACCGTATGAGTTTGTCTAACTTCCAGCTTAACGTTATTCCGCCAGAAGATGTTATTTCTCGTTGGGGCAAAACTTGTCCAGAGGCTGTGATTAATACGCGTATTATTGCTGAGCGCTGTACAGCGAAGTTTGAGCTTGGGCGTATTTTGATTCCAAAGTTTCCAATCGATACTGGCCAGACGGAGAAGGAATACCTTGATGATATGGTCTTTCGTGGTCTTGCCGAGCGTTACAAGATTTATACGCCAGAAGAAGCGTTGAATCATAGCGTCGAGGAGATTCGTCCGCAACTTCCACCAGAGGTGATTGAGCGTATTGATTACGAGCTAAGCGTTGTAGATAATATGGGTTACAACGGTTACTTCTTGATTGTTCAGGACTTTATTAACTGGGGTAAGCGCCAGGGTATTATTTATGGCCCAGGACGTGGTTCGGCGGCAGGTGCTTTGCTAGCTTATGCAATTCATATTACAGAGGTGAATCCGCTAGATTATGATCTACTCTTTGAGCGTTTCTTGAACCCTGATCGTATTTCCATGCCGGATATTGATACCGATATCCAGGATACGCGCCGTGATGAGGTTATTGAATACTGTACGGAAAAGTATGGTAAACCTCGTGTGGCTAATATTGTTACCTTTGGTAAGATGATGTCCAAGAACGCCGTGCGCGATGTTGCGCGCGTGCTTGATGTGCCTTATGCTGAGGCGGATAGGATTGCAAAACTTGTGCCGGATCCAATTATGGGTCATGCTGTGAAGCTAAAGGATGCTATCAAAGAAGGCGATCTTAAGACCGAGTACGAAAATAATCCAACCTGTAAGGAAGTGATTGACCTTGCAATGCGTCTAGAGGGTACAATTCGTGGCCACGGCGTGCACGCTTGTGGCGTGGTTATTGCGCCTGACGATATTGTGAAGTATATGCCGATGGAAGTTTCGGCCAAGGGTCCGCTAACAACGCAGTATCCTGGCCCGACAGTAGAGGAAATTGGCCTTCTTAAGATGGACTTTTTGGGTCTATCCAACCTTTCTGTTATTCAGCAAGCTTTGCGTATGATCAAGAAGGTATACAAGCAAGTCATTGTAATGAATGACTTGGAGACCGATGATCCAGAAGTTTACAAATTATTCCAGCGTGGTGATACGACGGGTGTCTTCCAGTTTGAATCTGGCGGCATGAAGAAATATTTGCGCGAACTCAAACCGACTGAGTTTGCGGATTTGATTGCTATGAACGCGCTTTATCGTCCAGGCCCGATGCAGTTTATTCCGAGCTTCATTAAGCGTCGTCATGGCGAAGAGCCGATTACTTATCTTCATCCTGGCCTTGAGAACTCGCTGAAGAGTACCTATGGTATTTTGATTTACCAGGAACAGTTCATGCAGGCGTCGAAGGAATGGTGTGGCTTTACCGGTGGTCAGGCAGATACTTTGCGTAAGGCTGTGGGTAAGAAGAAAATCGACCTTATGAACAAGGTTAAGCCGCAGTTTATCGAGGGTGCGGTTAAGATTGGCGGTGCGACAGAGGAAATTGCGAATACGTTCTGGGATCAGCTTCTAGAATTCGCTAACTACTGTTTTAATAAATCTCACGCGGCTTGCTATGCCTTGGTGGCTTATTGGACAGCTTGGCTAAAGACTCATTATCCAGATGCCTACATGGCGGCTTTGATGACTTCAGATATGCGTTGGACGGAGCGTCTCACGATTGAGATGACCGAATGTAAGCGCATGGGCATGAAGGTGCTTGGTCCAGATATTAACGAATCTTATGCGGACTTTGGTATTGTGGGTCAGACAAAGACAATTCGCTTTGGTCTTGCGGCGATTAAGGGTATGGGTAAAGCTCTTGCAGAAGATGTAATCGCCGAGCGTGATGCGAACGGCAAGTTCGAGACGATTTTTGATTTTGCTAAGCGTGTTCCTGCGACTAAGTTTAATAAGAAGAGCTGGGAATCTTCGATTAAATGTGGCGTGTTTGATAGCTTTGGCTATACGCGCTCAGATTTGCTTTACAACTTGGAAGCGATTCAAGGTTATGCGAACAAGTGCCAGAAAGATGCAAACTCTGGCCAGACAGATTTGTTTGGCATGATGGGCGATGCGGCCGAGATTCCAACGCCAGAGATTAAGAAAGCTCCAGCGCAGTATACCGATAAGGAAATGTTGCTTTGGGAGCGCGAGCTTATGGGCTTGTATATTTCCGCACACCCATTGGATAAGTATGATAAGTACTTTGAAGAGCAGTGTATGCCAACGTCTGAGATAAAGCCGACGATTGATGGTGCGACGGTGATTGTTGGCGGTATTATTACGGCGCTTCGCACGATCGTGACGAAGAGTGGCTCCAAGATGGCCTTCGTAAAGATCGAGGATAAGACGGGCGAAATGGAAGTTATTGTCTTCCCAAGGACTTATGAATCGGTTGGAACTTTGCTTGCTGTTGATACGGTTATTAAAGTTACGGGTAAGGTTAATGCTACGGACCGTGATGGCAATATGACGGATGAGGCGAAGGTGAATGCTTCGGAGATTGAGGTTGTTACAGATGAAGAGCTGGATGCCTATGAGTCGACCGGTGCGAAACTTGAGGTGCCAACAAAGGCCGTAAAGCAGGAGCCTCGCTGGCCGAAGAAAGAGAAGAAGGAAGGCGAAGGGGATAATAAGTCTGATGATTCTAAAGAAAAGAAGTCTTCTGGTTCTGCGCCAAAACGCTCTGGTGGTGGCGGTGGTGGCCCAAGGCGTGGTGGTGGCGAAAAGCCAGTAACGCATTTTAGGACTTCTGAAAGTCAGAATTTGTATAAGCCAGTGAAGCAGACGAAGGTCTTTGTTAGGGTCAACGATCCGTCGGACACTGACGCTTTGATGAAACTAAAAGCGGCTTGTAAGAACTGTCCAGGTTTGTCCGAAGTTATTCTCGTGATCGGGCCAGAGAAGAAAGCGATGCGTATGCCGTTCAAGTGCGAGCCGAACGAAGAGTTAGTAAGCGGACTAATTAAGATCTTTGGTTCGAATGGCGTTGTTGTAAAATAACGAATTTAAGTGACTTGGTTTAGGCCGAGTCACTTTTTATTTGTAAATGACTAGGTATTGATGGAGGTTTTTGTGTGGTTTTTGTTGGCTTTGGAAATAGGGTTATAGGGATGGACTTTGCTTATGCTTGAAGAATGAAAATAAATAGCGTAACTTCTGTTCATGGAAGATTATTTAGGATTCAATACTTGGCTGACTCAGAAAGCAATGGCTAGAATTCTTGGTACGAGTCAGCAAAATATTTCAGTTCATATTCGTAATATTCTTAAGAAACATGAAGATTACAATAAGGTCTTTGTGAAGAAAAATAAGTGGAGCCGCGACACGATTCGTCTTCGTGGCTGTAGCCAGAAATATTACCATAGCGTGCTTTTGGAATTGGTTGCGAAACATATTCGTAACGATACGGCCAGGGAAGTGTATAAACGCCTCAGAGCCGAGTCGATTGCTTCTAGGATGAAGCGTTTCTCGATGGTCCGGATTGCGGAATAGGGGTAGTTTTGACTAATCTGAAAAATATGTCTATTTTGGACATATTTTTTATAATCTAGCAAAATGATTGTGAAAAGTAGCTTTGTGACCTGTTAGTTTTTTGAAATATTTTTGCCGAATTGCAAATTAGTACAGAATAGGATTTATGCTTGCAGTGATATATTTTGGTTGTGGAAATGCTTTTGGATTGTGGAAAAGTCAGAATCCTGTGGAAAAGTCCTTGGTCTGTGGAAAACTCTTTGACTTGTGGAAAACTTTTGGATCGTTTAAAAATGTCTTTTGAAACATGACATATCGCGCGCGCGTGGGGTGGAGATTTTTTGAATTACAGATGAAAAATTAGCATAAAAAGTTTGCAATGCTTGTGGTTATTTGGTAAACTAGTAGATAGGATATGGGAGTTATAAAAGCGAGGAAATTTAAACTTTTTATAGCTTCTATTTTGAGTATCTTTGGCCTCTTTGGCCTCTCTGTTTTGTTGTCTAGCAAAAACGCTAGTGCAGCAGATGAGGATTTGATTGATGATTTTTGTCCAGATGGCGTTATTCATCGTGCTTTGGACAATGATACTCATGACAACTATTGTCTTTACGAGTTTAATGGTGCTACGAATGGCACTAATGGTAACTACCAGGTCTGGACTGCTCCATTTGATGGCTTCTATACCTTTGAGGCTTGGGGTGCTCGTGGTGGTAAAGGTTGGTACGATCGCAGTGGATATGAAGGCGCTCGCGGTGGTTACACCAAAGGTTTAGTTGAGCTTCATGAAGGTGATACCTTCTACATTTACGTTGGTGGGCATGGTGGCGATGCGACGAATAATGCGACAAACGAAGCTACTGCTGGTTGGAACGGTGGTGGTTCAGGTAGTACTGATGGTTCTGGTACGGAGAGTAATGGTAACGATAACGGCGGTGGCGGCGGTGGTGCTTCCGATATTCGCTATTTTGGTTCTACGAGCATTACGGCCGATGATCTAGTTTGGAATTCTAGCCTTGGCTTGGCTTCTCGTGTCATGGTTGCCGGTGGTGGTGCTGGTTATGGTCCATATGCTAACAACACGTCTTTGGCTAACAAGTCCCTATCTTCCTACGGTGGTTACTATTTGAACAATACCGGCGGTAACGCTTTCGGTGTTGGTGCTAACGGTGGCGTTATTGACTGGGGTGGCCAGCCTGGTGGTGGCGGCGGTTACTGGGGTGGTGCCAAGAACAGTGGTGTCTCTTATGGTGGTACAAACTATATTTCTGGTCATCTCGGTAGTTTGGCTGTTGTTTCCTCATCTTCTACTAACTGGCGCCTCGATTCCAATGGCAATACCTGTACGGCTACAACTGCTTTGACTGACGCCCTATGTTCTGTTCACTACAGTGATTTGAAGTTTACTTACACGACATCTTCCTATGGTTACGAAAGAATGCCAAAGCCAACTGACTTTTATGACACAGTTGAGCATGGTAGCTACACTAACGGTTATGTCCGCATTCGCGAATACTATCCAAATGACGATACAACTCTTCGCAGCTTGGTTGTAGTTGGTGAAGAACTTGACCAGGATTTCGACCCAGAAGAGCACGAATATGTTGTCGATGTTGAAGCCGATACGACTTATGTCGATGTTACGGCTGTCGCAAATGATTCCGTCGCTTTCGTTAGTGGTACCGGTAGGCACTATGTTGCAGTTGGTGAATCTAAGAATATAGTAATCTCGATTACGGCAGAGGATGGCTCGACGGATATCTACACTGTTACGGTCAACCGCCCACTAACAGACAATCAGCTCTTCGGCTGTACTGGCTATCCTCAGATCTTTACTGCTCCACGCGAAGGTTACTACTATGTTAATCTTTGGGGTGCTCAGGGCGGTAAAGGTACGCGCGATACGACTGTAGGTGATGGTGCAAAGGGTGGCTTCACTCGCGGTATGATTCACTTTGATGAACGTGATCAGGTTTATGTTTACGTTGGTTGTAAGGGCGGTGATTCGACAAACTACTACAAAGCTGTAGGCGGTACTGGTGGCTGGAACGGCGGTGCTAACGGTGGTAAGGATGATTCCGATAACAACGATACCGACAACGGTGGCGGTGGCGGTGGTGCTACAGATATCCGTCTAAGCGAGAGCTTGAATTCTCGTATCATGGTCGCCGGTGGTGGTGGCGGTTTCGCTTATTACTCTTACAATGCTATGGGTGACCGCGTTGGTGGTTACAACAAGAACAATACGAATGGCTATCAGTTTGGTCAGGGCCAGGCTGGTTATACTCACAGCAATAGTACTGGTACTGGTGGTGGTGCTGGTGGTTATTGGGGCGGCGCTAACTCGGATAGGGCAGGTTTCGGTGGTACGAGTTTCGTATCTGGTTACAAGGAAAGCTTGGCTATCGCTTCGGTAGATTCTACCGCTTGGAGAACTGACAGCGAGGGTAATGCTTGTACGACCGCTTCGACAGATATCACTTGCTATACTCACTATTCTGGTAGAAAGTTTACAAACGTTCAGGTCATGAATGGTGGCCAAACAATGCCAGATCCATTCGACGCAGAAACAGATATTGTTGGTAACTCTGGTGATGGCGCTGCTCGCTTTACTTATGTTGTTCCTTCTACTGATAACGATTTGAAGTCTTTGGTTCTTAGTGCTGGTACTTTAACTCCAGCTTTCAGTGCGAGCGAAACTCAATATACAGCAGATATTCCAGCTGATCTCAATAGCGTTCAGGTTACAGCGATTGCAAATAGCGACGTCGCATATGTCGCTGGTAATGGTGTTTATGATCTTGCTGCTGGTGAGAAGAGAACGGTTACGATTGTCGTAACGGCTGAAGATGGCAGCACGAAGACTTATTCTATCGATGTTTATCGTCGCGCTATTGCAAGCTTGACGGTTACTGATGCTGATGGCACGGATATTCCTCTAGCTTTCGATCCAACGACAAAGATTTATTCCGCAACGCTTGATGAAGATCAGACTTATGTAACAATCGCTGCAACAGCTATCAATCCAGCAATGGTGGTTGAGGGCGAGGGTACTTTCCCGGTTCCTGCTGATTTCGCAGAATATGAAGTTAAGCTAAAGGGTAGGAATGCTCAGGGCGAGCTTGTTACTGACAAATATACAGTTGAGCTTTATCGTCCAGCAAAGCAGGGCGTTCAGGATGTTGATTTCTTCGTAAACGACGTTAAGGTTACAAATTGTAATGCTTTGACTTTCGAGTGTGAGGCAAATACTTACACTAATACAACTAAGATTTATCCAAGGACCAATTATCCAAGCCAATACATTGCCGATTATTCGACAAGTGATCCATTTGATGAAGAAGAGCCTCTCATGCTTGAGACTCCTGTTGGTACTACGACCTTGGAAGTTTCTGTTGATTCTGAGGATATGAGCGAGACTCGTATCTATACTCTTAACATCCATCACAATCTAACAACTAAGCTTCAGGCGCTTGAGATCACTAACTATGACACTGATCTTCTTGATGCTCTAGATAATGCTGGCTTTAACCCAGAGGTTACAAGTTATCATATTACAATTCCAAAGACCTACTATGATGTTGAGCTTAATGCTGTTCCGTCGGTTGATGGTTACTATGTAAAGATTGAAGATAATCATGATCTTACAAATACCTATGGCACAATCACAATTACCGTTTGCGAAGCTTCCGACAAGTGCGTAACGAGTGAAGACGACGATATTATCGACCCAACAGTTTACACGATTTCTTACACTAAGGTAGATAACAGTAATAGCTACGATATGATGGGTAGCTACCAGGTATTTACCGCTCCTGTAAATGACCGCTACTACATGCAGGTCTGGGGTGCTCAGGGTGGCGACATGTGTGGTGGCTGGTCTGGTAAAGGTGGTAAAGGTGGCTATGCCGCTGGTTTCTTGGATATGCAGGCTGGCGAGAAAGTTTATATCTATGTTGGTCAAGCTGGTACTGGTTACGCCTGTGTTAGTGGTAATGTCTATGCTGGCGGTTGGAACGGTGGTGGTACCTGTCTTGGTGGCGCATCCGGCGGTGGTGGTGGTTCGGATATTCGCTACTTCGGTAACCATGAGCCAAGCAGTGCAGAACTTGCGTGGAATAGTGAACTAGGTCTTCGCTCTCGTATTATGGTCGCTGGTGGTGGTGGCGGTTCTAACGATGATCAGAAGGCTGGTTACGGTGGCGGCCTCGTTGGCGGCACTGGTGAATTGAATAGCTGTGGTGGTGATTACTGGGGTTACGGTGGTAATCAGCTTGGCCCTGGTACTGGTTGGATTGACGGTAGCTTTGGCTATGGTGGCGGTTCTTCGAACTCTCACTCTGACCGTGGCGCTGGTGGTGGTGGCTACTGGGGTGGTGCAAAAGCTGGCGGCTGGAGGGCAACCAGCGGGGGTGGCG
>JAZNRZ010000015.1:0-22563 GCA_045590975.1 Candidatus Nanosyncoccaceae bacterium
CCAGTTACGTGCATGCGCTCTTTATTTTCCCACTCGTCGCCGCACATATGGATAATGTAGTTGTCGTCAGGGAGAACGATAAGGTAGCTGCAGAGCAAGCAAGTAAGCATATCTACGACGGAGAGATAGCCTTTTTCGTGCTTGGGCTCGTATTTTATGACGAGCTTGCGGCTGGGCGAATTGTTCATGCCGTCGATAGCCTTGCAAACGAGCTGTTCTGCAACTTCGTCTTCCTCGGCAGTTATACCAAGGTCTCTGCGTGCGCAGGCGCGTACGACATCAATCTCATCGATTGAGGCGCCCTGCTTAACGAGGCCGCAGATACCAGAATCCCTATTTACGATCTTGTAATGGAGTAATAAATGATTGCTCATAATAGCACCCCCTAGTTTTTACTGAGCAATAATTGGCCTATATGTAAAATACATTATCGGGAAGTAGTAACCGATAAATATTTGGAGATTATAGCACGAAAAGGACAAAAATACAAGCGGTATGATCGCTGTTGTTACTCGCGAAAAGCTCATTCTTGATATATGTCGGCACTTATGCTAAGATACAAGTATTGACGCCGCGATAGCTCAGTAGGTAGAGCGCATCCATGGTAAGGATGAGGTCACCGGTTCAAACCCGGTTCGCGGCTCCATTTTTTTGGCTTAAAAAATCCTCGCATGTTTCGGGGATTTTATATACTGCCCAGGCCAAGTTGCTCATGGTTTTATTGCATTGCCAAAACTACCAAAATATGATATAATATACAAAGGCGAGCGTACGATTACGTACGCTTGTACTTTTATATTTCTCGGAGGTTTACTATGAAAGAGCTGAAATTTTTGGGTGTCGGCAGTGGCTTTAATACCGCTCTCGGCAGCACGGCAGCATATTTTATTGAGGACAAGACTCTGTTCCTGATCGACTGCGGCGAAAGTGCCTATGCACGCATCAACGAACTCGGCCTGCTTAAAGGTATCGACTGCATCAATTTCTTCTGTACGCATACCCATTCCGACCACATCGGCTCTGCTGGCAATCTTCTTCTGGATTGCAAGTGGCGCAGCCATATCACTTTCAATCTCGTCTGCCCGACAGATGCAGATCACTTCACCGATATCGTGAATATCCTCAACGGCTTTGGCGGCAGAAATGCCTACAGCGTCATCGACCCGGCATTACTGGACCATACCTACAAGAGCTTCACGAGTGTTCGCTATAAGCCTACAAGACACGGCGATTGCAAGGCTGCTTATAGTCTCGTCTTCTATACCGACGAAGGCGCAGTCTTCTATTCTGGAGACAGCGAGACAATGGGCTTTGCTGAAGAGCTTATCATGGGCGGCGCAAAGATCAAGCAGATGTATTTCGATGTATCAAGCAACGTTAACAGCGACTGCCATCTTCCGCTCCCGAATCTCTACCGTCTTATGCCGGAGAGTTTCCGCACCAGAACCACATGCATACATTTCGACAGCGACAAGGCTATCGTCATGGCAAAGAGCATGGGCTTCAATGTTGCGGTGGCAGAAAGAGGCGAATACGAGTAAACCCAAATCCCCGCCGAGTAAGCGGGGATTTTTTATGCTTAAATTCTACCAGTATAAGGTCGAATAATTTTATACAGAAGTTCGGCGAGCAGCTCAAAATAATCTAGGCCATAGATATATCCGGAGCGGCGGTAATAAATCTTCTTGCCGTCTTTATACTGCGTAAACTCCCAGCCATCGCCATCGAGTGCAAAAATCTTGCTATCCTGCTGTTTTGCTTTTTCTAGCAATTCAAAAATCTGTTCGAACTTATCTTCAGCAATCTTTAGATTGATATCTTTATCTTTAGCACTATTGTTATCGTAGCGAACGTTCACGATTGCACTCTGATCATCGCGAATCGTCCACGAAGTATTAACCCATTTGCCAGGCTTTAAGACGAAATTTTCATTAACAACTTTTAAGACTATTTCTGACATATCTAAATTATATAACAGATTAAAATGGTATAATTCACTATATGAAATTATACTTTACGCGTCATGGCAGGACGCAGTGGAACGAAGAGCATCGCTTTCAGGGTCGAACAGACATCGAGCTTAACGCTCTAGGTAGGGAGCAGGCCGAGCTTATCTCTGAAAACCTAAAAGATACTAATATTTCCGCTATTTTCGCATCGCCACTTTCGCGCGCAATGGATACGGCAAGAGAGATTGCGAAACATCATGACATTAAAGTAGTCCCAGACAAACGACTTATTGAACGTGGCTACGGAAACTTTGAAGGCAAAAACTACGAGACGATTACTCCGTATGATCCAGACGAATTCTGGTCCTTTGACTTCGATAAAGAAAATATCGAGCGTATGGATAGTGTATATGACCGTATTGAAAACTTCTTGGACGAAATTATAGATAACTATCAGGACAAAGACGTTTTGGTTGTTGCGCATGGCGGCATCTATCGCCCAATTTCATGCTTCTTTGATGGCTTCCCAGAAAGTAGTTCGCTCGAGCATCGCAGGATTCATAACTGCGAGCTAAAGGAATATACGATTCATAGCATGAACTTGCAGGAAAAGTATTTCGACTTTATCAAAAACGGCACGAAACGCATCGAACTACGTCTAAACGACGAAAAACGTCAAAAAATCAAAGTAAATGATACGATTCGCTTTAGAAAGAATGATAAGAGCGAGGCGATGACAGCAAAAGTTATCGGCCTACATCATTATCAAACATTTGAAGATATGTTTAAAGATTTCGACGCTGAGCTATTCGCAGATAAAAGTATCTCAAAAGACGAAATGCTAAAAACTATGGAAGAATTCTATCCAATAGAAAAACAAAAGAAAATCGGCGTCGTAGGAATCGAAATTGAACCAATTAGCTACAGGCCGGCAAACTAAGCATAAAAAATCCCGCTAGTTAAACAGCGGGATTTTTTTGTTGGGTGCTATGCTCTTGCTTTGCGGTATTCCGGATGATTGTTGAGGAAATCCTGGCAGCCATCGAACTCTTCATCTGCTTTGTGAACAAGGTAGTTCGCTGTAAAGTATCCACCAAGAATAGCTAATACGACTACGATCAGGGCAAGCAGAATCAAGGCAGCCTGGCCGTCGTTCTTGCTTCTAGAACGCCTCTTTTTGCCTCCGCCAAGGAGTCCGCCGATGCTTTTGATGGCACTCGGAGCGTTTCTGGCAAGAGAGACGGTGTTGTGAATCTGCGCGAAGCTGTTGTAGCCTGCGGCAGCGATTGTTCTAAGGCTGCGCTGTTCCCAAGCGGTTCTGAGTGACCTGAACCAAATCAGGAAGCCAGAGCCAACAATCGGAACTGCGACGAGCAGATAAACCAGGTTGCCTGCAAGCACTTCGAAGTCCGCGATGAGTTCGGGATCGGCGTTTGCTGCCTGCATTATGAAGGGCGCAATGAGGAGCAATATATAACTGTAAACCATGGTAAAGCCTGCGATAGCCTGGATGTATCCGCATACGATTTCGGCGCGAAACATCCCTCCGACCTGTTTAGATTCGCTCCAGTAGGCGCCAACTGTCTTTGCATTTCTCCAGGAAATAAAGAAGTTGAAGCCAAGAAGAGCGAGCAGTAAAAGATAATACATAAAACCTCTCCTTTCGAGAATGTAATGTGCGCTCGTTTGAGCTAAGATATATTATACAATATTTTGCTAAAAATACTAGAAGTCTCTTTTTAGTACAAGTTCTTTAGAGCTGCTATCTCTATAGTATCTATAGACCACTAGATTATCTGCGTCGTCTCTGAGTTCGAACTGGTAATTACAGCTGCCTTTGCCATTGAAAACGTAGTTATAGCTGCCGTTATCCTCGGTAACCTCGACGCTTCCAGTACAGCCGCTTTCTATGGCGCTCCAGTATGAAACATATGGCTCGCCCTCAAAAACGATACCTTCCTTGTCTAAGAAGCTAGAATCAAGCGTAATTGTGTATTCTTCGCCTTTGTTACCAATAATAAAGCTTGTGATTAATAAAACGGCCGTAATAGCAAAACAGATAATTTTCGCGATATTATCCTTCAAAATAAAGAAAATGCTTACAATCATCATAAGAACGCAATAAATAGCGGATAGTAGGTGGTTAGGGAAGTTGGATTGTAGGGCATTATAATAAGAAACAAACATGAGCACGAGCAAAGCATTAGAGCAGGCCATAATTAGGCCAGCCCACCAAGCTTTCTTCTTTGTAAACCATGCCACAAAGCCGCCAGGAAGCGTCAAGAGCGTAATCTTGAACCAGAATGGGTAATAACCTAACAAACTCCAAGGCGCATGGAAGAATAGAATCTGGAATAGGTAAACTAGCGGCTGTGAGATTAGGAAGTAAACGAAAACCTTGAGCGCTGCTTCGAGAGGCTTTTTGCAGTTTAAAATAACGAGCAAGGCTAGTAAAATCCAGGCTTCAAAGGTAACGGAGATATCGTGAAAAGAATTTCCATCGGGGACTTTAGCTGCAACGATAGCCGTATATAATCCAGAAACGACTGCAAAAATAATTACTACTGGCCAAGACATCTTTAGCCCGCCAAATATTTTATCGAAGATACGAGCTAAAAAGAACTTGCTCTCTTTGGCGTCTTTAATATTAGTTGCTTTCGTCACCTTAGTCGCCATTTTCTTTATCTCTGTTTATGATATACTCTTCGAAATATTTTGCCACTACGCGCCCTTTATCTTCCTTCGAGATGAAACTATGCATATAATCTAGGAATTCCTGTGCTTTTTCGTCGAAATCAAATAGATCGTAATACCAATCAAGTTGAGTATAGTCATTGCTTTCATCAAGTGCATTTTGCTTCAAAATGTTCGCAAAGCCGCTATATGCGCATTTACGTGTATCTTCGTCTGTACTGCTTAAACCCATGCTTTCTATATAATCTTGAGCCCTATCTGGCTCGTTGAAAATATTCAAAGCATAGAATCGCTCTAATTCCTCGCCATCAAGATCTTTGACCACCTTGACGCCGCGAGATAATGCAAGAATCAAGGCCTTGTCTTGGAGCGAATTTAACCAATCTCGGGCATCTTTTGTGCTTTCAAAAATCGCACCAGGCTCAAGACAGGCGGTTGCGCTATCATTAATGATTCTAACAACGCGCTCATTGTTAGCTTCTGTTCCAAGATGTGAAAAGATAGCATCTTCAAGACGAGGGCCAAGCATACGCGAAATGCCGTTTTTAAGTGTATTCTGCGCGATATTTACAAAAGCGCCACGTTCTAGTTCTTCGATACGCTCAGAAAGATAGCAATACTCCAAAATCTTGCGATTACCAGCAAAAAAGAATACAATCTCGCCGATAATCTCGGAGTTATCTTCCTTCTTTGTCTTCTTTTGAGGCTCTGCAACTTGAGTATTTTCGAGCTTTACTAGCGAGCTTAGGCTTGCGCCCCGGCTCTTGTTTCTAAACTCCTTGGCTTCTTCCTTGCCAAAAATCGCCTCGATAATATCCTCGTTTGCGGCTTCTTCTTCGAAGTCTACAATATCATCACTTGTTGTAGTGCTTAGAATTGCGTGATCTTGATCGTCGTCCATAGCCTATTTATTCGTTAATTTACGTAGTTTTAGTAATGCAAATTCAAATGCGTAAACCAGAGTCATAGCAATTAAAACGCCGCCAAAGATATCTGTTAGCCAGTGAACGCCAGAGAACAGGCGGCCAATAGGGATGGCTATCGCAAGAATGATTGCGCAGATATTCATAGGCTTTGCCCAAGAGTATTTCTTGTAGGCCAGAGTATTTAGAAGAACTGTGCTCATGCAGAAAGTAATTGTAAGGAAAGTATGAGAGCTAGGATAAGATGGCTCGATAATGTTATCAATAATGACTGGACGGCAGTTAATTGCGAGCTTTTCGAATAGTTCGTAAACGATGATCAATGCTACATAAAATATGCCGGCGGCATAGATGCAGCTATCGACTTTCTTGATGCTTTTGCGCTTGAAAAGTTGGTAAGCGCCCATACAGAAGAAGAAAAGTGGAAAAATAGCGCCAACATAGCCAAGATACTCTGTTGTATTGTGAAGGAGGCTATTATAGCCAAAGGCGTCATGAAAGGCGGCATTGATCTTCGAAAAGCCGACGTATCCATTCTCTGGGCCTACGGGCTCAACGTCAACAAACTTCAAAGAAATCGTAAAAGCAATAGACAACACTAAAAATATTAAGAATAATGCCAAACTTTTTTCTTTTGTGCGCATTTTCATCATAAGCATTGAATCAAGAAAAACTCGAAACCTCCTTTAAATCTATATTTATTATAGCAAAAGCGATTTGGCATGGCAAAATCGACCTTAATTTTTAAATGTAGCAAATCTTTCATTTATATAGGATTTAGCTTGCGATTTTTGCAAGTAATTACACCTTAGCAGAAATGGCTCACCTGACATTACTTGCGGATTTTGCAAGCTAATCACTATATTGCCGATTAAAGACGCCCCTTATATAAAACGCCGTGGAGAGCCGATCACTATGTAACTCTTGCTACAGAGTAGTAAATATGCTAAAATATGGATAATATGGCAAAGAAAAATAATACTAAGCGCAAGCTCGTTGGTCTCGTATCCGAAGAATCTGGTATTCGCCAGTATTACACCAAGAAGAATACGATGAACACTCCAGATAAGCTAAGCCTACGCAAGTACGATCCTGTTCTTCGCAAGCATGTCGTCTTTACGGAAACCAAGAAGAACCTTGGCCGCAACGAAGTAAAGGAAAAGAAGCGCTAATAAAGCAAAAGCCCTCCAATTTGGAGGGCTTTTTGTTGGAGCAAAATACAACTAGCTTATGTTAAAATAAAAATATGGATGACAATGGGGTTGAGGATTTAAAACTCAAAGAAGAGATCAGACGAGAAATTAAGCGTGCCAAAGGTTTTGGCTGGAAACTCGTCACGATTATTCTTAGTATTTTATTAATTATTACTATTATTCTTAGTGTGCTGTTTGCGACAGGGATGTTGTCTGTCAAAGAAAGCTCTGACGGCTCGCTTCGTCTAGAATATACATCGCCTTTCAAAGAAGCTAAAGAAGATGAAGATAAGAAGGCAAACCAGGGCAACGATAATAATGAAAACAAATTAAAAGAAAGCGAACCGCTAAAACTAGCCGGCTTCGACTTTAAACTAGATAGCCTCAAAGAAGCCGCCGAAAAGGAATTCGAAGGCTACAATATATACATTTCGGATTTTAAAGTTAGCAGCAACGGAAAGTATATTATTGCGGTCGTTTCTCCTCGCAGCAAAGAAGATAATCGCGGCTCAGACCTAAGATATTATATCAGGACTACAGAGAGTGATGCTTCCTGGAAGATTATTAACAAAGCTACGGTATGTATCGAAGTAAATGATGACGAATACGACGCAGTGGTTGAAACGTACCCAGATCTACAATTTAGTCGCTGTATAAACACGGAGACTAATTAATAACAAGGAATAACATGTCAGAAGAAGAAAAAGAGATGCCATTAAGTGCCGGACAGGCAGCGGCAGAAATCGTAAACGATAACGAAAACGCAGATCCAAGCAAGGAGGAGAAAAAGGAAATGCCAGAAGAAACAAAACCAGTAAGCAACTTTCAATCGACAGAAGGATTGCCTGTAGCAAAGAAATCTAAAGGTACTGGCTGGAAGGTAGCGACGTTTATCTTCTTAATCCTAACTCTTTGCGGTGCAGGCTTTAGTGCATATTTAATTCTTGTAAAAGATAATCCGATTACCTCTTCGAACAATACTACTGAAAATGGCACGAAGTGCAAGACTCCAGAAGAGACAAAACCCGAAGAAGGTACAACTCCAACTCCATGCGAAGGAACCTTCGTCGACAGTGGGACTATTTCATTTAAGAAAACTGGCCTCAAGCTGAAACTAAGTGATAATTATGAGTTTATTAACTATTCATACTCCTCAAGCGCTCCATATGATCAAAACTGGATTGAAAGGGTTGCGATCGGTGGTTTGTCAAAGAATACAAATGGCGCACAGAATATCCCAGACTTCTCTAGAGGTGCATATGAATTCAATGGCGGAACAGAGGACGATTTTAGAAAAGGATGGTCGGCGCTCGCTATCATAACGGTATTTTCTAGGAGCTATTGGGATTCAAATATTCAGCCAATGATTGACGAAGCGCAAGCAAATGGTGTTGCAGCTGCTAACGTAGAAGTTTATAAAGACGATGATTATGTAGTTCAATATACGCACCCGCAGAGCATTATGTCGATGACCGACTGGGAGCAAGAATGGGAAATGACTACGACTCAGACTCTCGAAAACGACATCAAGAACACAAATAACTGGTCTAAATAATTAAACCAACAAAAATATCCCCAAACGGGGATATTTTTTAATGCATCGAATTAGTTGTAGATATTTTCAACCTGAATGCTTGGACCCATAGTTGTAGTAATAAATACAGACTTGATGTACTGACCCTTTAGAGAAGCTGGCTTCTGAGCCTTTAGGCTGTCGGTGAAAGCGACAACGTTCTGCTTTAGCTTGTCAGCACCGAAGCTAATCTTGCCTAGGCCAACGTGAACGATAGCCTGCTTGTCGACGCGATATTCAATCTTACCAGCCTTAGCTTCCTTGATAGCCTTCTCGATATCAGTCGTAACGGTACCAGCCTTTGGATTTGGCATAAGACCTTTAGGACCAAGCATGCGAGCATAACGACCAAGCTTTGGCATGTACTGAGGAGTGCTAATAAGGACATCGAAGTTGATTTCTTCTTTGTCTAGCATCTTCAAGAACTCTTCGTCTTCTGCGATATCTGCACCTGCAGCCTTTGCAGCTTTGCAAAGATCAAGTGGGGCAAATACAGCTACGCGAACAGTTTTACCGGTACCAGCTGGTAGGCTAACTGTGCTGCGAATGTTCTGATCTGCTTGGCGTGGATCAACACCTAGGCGGAAATGCATTTCTAGGGTTGCGTCAAACTTAACTGGGCTTGTTTCGATAGCAAGCTTGATAGCTTCGTCAAGATTGTAAACTTTACCTTTCTCGATCTTTTCTGCAGCTTTCTTGTAGTTCTTGCCACGGCGTTCAAGACGAGTGCGAGTAACTGGCTTTGGGCCAACCTTTTTCTCTGGAGCTGCAGCAGCTTCGAGTTTGCGAGCTTGGCGTTCTTCTTCTGCCTTTACTTCTTCGACGTGCTTCTTGGACTTTTTACCAGCCTTAGCGAATTTTTCTTCAGCTGGAGCTTCTGTAGTTTCTTCTGCTACTACAGGAGTTTCAAGTTCTTTGGCTTCTTTTTCTGCCATTTTGAATTCCTTTCGCGGTGCAAGCGGTTTTAACCTCCCGCAAATTAATAATAACCTCTATATTCTAACAGGAAATCGACGAATTATCAAGTTTTTGCTTGGGCTGTGTTAAAATAGCCTTAAGTGTCTAACATCCGTTAATAAGGGAGGGATGAAAAGTGTTAGAACTTGTAATTTATCCAGAGATGAGAAAATCGAGCATGTTGTCTTTTGGATCAAGACATAATTCTGTATTGCGTGTACAGGAGAATGAATGGAACAAGAACTATTCCAGGCGATACGACCCAGAAAAAAGAATTTTTAGCTATTGTCCTAATATATACAAATTCAGTGGCATGGATTTCTATACTCATGCAGACATCTATGACGCAATCGATGGTAGCAAAATTAATCTTTGCAAACTATTCGAATATTACGACCTGCAATATGAAGACCCTATAACTTGGAACGGTAAAGATCGCGAAGGGAAAAATTATAAGCTTCAGCTTCACCGCGAGGCGACCGTCTTCGGGATGATTAGTGCGACAGTACGTATATCTTGGAATAATCCGGATATTTCTGATTCGGAGTATGCAATAGATATCCCAAGTAGTCTTAAATACGTTGGGATTGTAATTCCGAAAACTGTAGTTCATACAACTGGACTCCTTCGTATAAGCCAGGTGAATACCGCAAGAGATGTTAAAAAACTCGTTGACTACGGTGTTGAAGTGTTTGATCTAAACGATAATCTGACAGCATTTACTAGTTCGCAGCTTATAGTTTTATGTGACACGCTTGAGACAATTAGTTTCTACGGGTTGCCAAAGTACGTACAAGATAAGCACTTTAAAAGAACCGCAAAAGGTCTTTGGCTGCTCGAAAATGACGCTCGAATTCTCTAATTCTAATCCTCGGCTCTTATGACCGGGGATATTTTTTGTACCAAAAAAGAGACCCTTTTGAGGTCTCTTCTTGAAGAATTACTCTACGACTTCAACGCCCATAGAACGTGCAGTACCAGCAATCTGCTTGCAAGCACCTTCTTCGTCAATAGCATTAAGCTGTGCCATCTTTACGGCTGCGATTTCTTTAATCTGAGCCATAGTGATTTTACCAACTTTGTCGGTGTTAGGCTTGCCAGAACCCTTATCTAGCTTGATTTTCTCGCGGATAAGATCGTCGACTGGCTGACCTAGACACTTGAAATCGAAAGTACGATCATCGTAAACACGGATATGAACGATAACGTTCTTGCCCATGAATTCTTTTGTTTGCTCGTTGAATGGGTTGATGAAGTCCATCATATTTAGACCCCACTGACCGAGCGTGCTTCCTACTGGAGGTCCAGCTGTTGCCTTACCACCAGGGATGCGGAGTTTAAGATTACCAATAACCTTTTTTGCCATAATATCCCTTTAAAAGTTAACGAATGCGTAACGTCTTCTATTATACCAAAAAATTCTAAAAAGTCAAAAAAGCCACCAGCTTTAACTGATGGCTCTTCGAGAATGATTAGTTATTCTTCTTATATTCGCTGCGGATTGTGTTGTAGAGTTCCTCAGCGGTGTCGTCTAGGCCACCCAACTTGTCAGTAACTTCGCTCATGTCCATATCTAGATCTGCATCATAGTATGCATCGCGAGCTGCATAGTACTCGTCACGAACAGTGTTGTAGTTAGGGTCAGAGTATGAAGTGTCATACCATTTCTGGTAAGCCTTCTGATACTTAACAACAATCTTTAGGTACTCTTCGACCTTGTCAGCCATTGTGTTTGCGATATCTTTTACGCCATCGCTAGAAACATTGCGTAGAGGCTTGACTAGTTCTTCGATAGAACTGTCGTCTAAGCTAGAAACATCGTCCATATCGCTGATTTCGTCTGCACCTAGGACAACTTCGTGCTCTGCGGATAGAAGTTCGCCAATACCGCTAATGATTGGCTTAGCTTCATCGTAATCCTTCTTGAAAGCTTCGTATTTCTTCTTAATAGCGTCGTTGCGCTTAACGCCAGAAGTTTCACCAATCTTGTCTGCTGCCTTGATGTAACCATCCATAGCATCGCTACACTTAGAAACATACTTGTCGTAATCAGACTTGGAAGTATAAGTGCTGCTTACATAACTCATAGCGTCCGAACATTCGCTAGAAATTGAGTTGTTTGCCTTATAGAAGTCTTCAGCTGCTTCCTTTGTCTCTTTCCAGTCTACGCCGAAGAGCATTGGAAGGAAGATGATTAGACATACTACAATAGCTGCTACAGCTACGCCGACAATACTAAAGATGATAATCATCTTCTTGGTTTTTGGGCTCATTGGTTTAGCTGCGACTACTGGAGCGACAACTGGGGCCGCTGGAGCCGGAGCTGGTGTTGGTGTTGGGGTTGCTGCAGGTGCTGCACCGTCCATGGATATATATTCTCCTTAATAAGATTTATTTATGTATCTATTTTAGCATAGTCGTAATAAAAAAGCCGCATTACTGCGGCTTAAAAATTGATTTGAAGATCATGAAAGCTACTGATACGAAGATAAAAGAATCGATTCGATCAAGGTATCCTCCATGGCTTCGAATAGGTCTTTCGAGGGCTCTAATTATCTTTACCCCGGAATTTCCGGCTGCGTCTCCGGAATCTTTGATGCTTAGCAGTCGCTTGATATACGATTCGTAAAGATCGCCTATGATTGCTGGAATCCAGGCAACGAATGCGAACCAAAGCGCAAGCTCGGGTAACAAATCCTTCATCAGATAGTAGAATCCGATGCCACCGACAATCGAGAATACGATGCCGCCAATATAGCCTTCCCAGGATTTATTTGGTGATATTTTCTTGAGCATAGAGACTTTGTGAGCCTTTTTGCCAAGAGCTTTTCCGACCGTAAAACCTGCCGTGTCTACAAGCGCACAGAGAATGATAAGATAGCCCATGATGTAATTGTCGAAGACGAGAACAACGCTCGCCGTCGAGAAGCAAATGAAGATAAACTCCGTAATGCAATGGTCGCAGTTAAACTGCGAATAGTAATTTGCTAAGGCTGCCAACATTTCAAAAAGCGCAAGACCACAAATGATCAGGTAAAATACACTGACCGCGACATGAGGAAGGAAAAGAAGCGCCAAGAGTACTACGAGTGCGATGGAGAAACCAGTGAGGATGCGGATTTTCATGAAAATCCCCCTTTCTAAAAAATCTAAGGGCAGATGCCCTTCAAGCTAAGAGTACAACAATAACATTAATCCGTCAAAAAACTCCCCTTGCGGAGAGCTTTTCTAGAGAATTAGTTATCAATCTTCTTGACCTGAAGAGCGTCAAGCTCGACTGCGGTTTCGCGGCCAAACATGCTGACCATAACCTTGAGCTTGCCCTTAGCGGAGTCGATTTCGGCAATTGTGCCTTCAAAGCCCTTGAACGGACCATCAACGACGGAGACAACCTCGTTAACCTCATAGTTAACAGTAAACTTAGGTTCTTCAACGCCCATGCGCTTCTTGATTTTCTCAATTTCGCGTTCGGAAACTGGAGTTGGCTGAGTACCAGTTCCAACGAAGCCGGTAACACCAGGAGTATTGCGGATAATATACCAGGTAGCATCGGACATCTTCATATCTACAAAGACGTAGCCCTGGAAGATTTTCTTATCAGAGATGCGGCGCTTGCCATTCTTGATTTCGATTTGCTTTTCCTTTGGAACAATAGCTTCAAAGATGTTATTTGCGAAATCTGCAGTATCAACACGTTGGTTGATAGAATCAGCAACCTTGTCTTCGTAGCCAGCGTAGGTGCTTACAGCATACCAAGAACGATCGCCATTATAACGGTTAACTGCCATTTATTATTTTCCTCCTAGTAGGTTATCAAATATTAATTTAAGAAGAATATCTAGAAGCATAATGAAAGCTCCGATGATTAACACGTAGATAATGACAGAAAGTGTAATCTTCCAAGTTGTTTTGCGATTTGGCCAACGTACCTGGCGAAGTTCGCGGAAAGAATCGCGAATATAGCGACCAATAGCACGAAATGGCGCAGAGATGAACCAAAGTGGTTTAAGAATAGCAGGAATTTCTTTCTTTTCGGCTGCTTTCTTTTCTTTGCGGATTTCTTTAGCCTTGTTTTTGATAGCTTCTTTTTTGGCTGCCTGAGCCTTTTTGTTCTCGCTATTCTTAGCTTTAATACTTACTTTGCGAGAGATTTCGGCATCAGAATTATCTGCCGACGATTTGTCGGAGCGATTACTGTCTTTAGCCTTAATTCGAGTTACGTTTGCCATATTTGCTCCCATTAAAAATAGTCCTATCCGGACTCTGTCAAGAGTTTAGCATAAATCCGTATTTTATTCAAATAGGCTACGCTAAACCCTGACAGAAATATTCCTAGAATAGGTAGTTAAGATAATCGCGCATCATGCGTGTGCCTGAGCAGATATCAAGATAAGCTTTGAGCTGGGTATGTACCCAATATTCAAGATCAAAATCGTTATTCCAGGCCTTAACAGCAAGTTCCATCTGTTCGTAAAGGCTCTTAACTTCATCCTCCTCGGATTTGCCTTCGACATGAAGATAATTATCCGAAGAACAATCTGCGACGCCGCCATCATGAGTAGAAATAAGTAAGCCAAGGTTCGCGATATCTTTCTCCCAGCTCGTGCCACAAGCTTCAAGGCCGACAATAGGTGTGTTGATGCTCGAGTTCGCGCCAAGCGACAAGGCGAGGCCAAGCTCTTCGTCGTAATCTGGAAGATAGTGAACACGATCTTTGAGAATTGGATTTTCGTCAATCTTCTTGAGAAGATCCATTAGCTTGCCGAACATTACATCATCGCCAGAGTGAACACGACCAGAAAGGATATAATGCGCATTGTTTTCTTCGAGAATCTTTGCGATTCTGTCCGTATCGGTGAATGGTAGCCATGGACGCTTGTAATCTACGAAACGGCGCTTAAAGTCGAATAAGAATGCGTCTTCTGGAATCTGAACAACATTTCCGTATTGATCAGTGCGATGTTTGAGGGTTTCGTTCAGTTTGACGCGACAAATGCGCTTGAGATTTCGGATTTCTCCAGCGGTAATCTTGTCGATGTTTTCTTCATATTCGCGTTCAACTGGAAGATCGAAACGGGTCAAGATGTTGTGCTCGTGGTAGTAATCCATAATTTCAGGAAGTACCCAGGTGCGAAGATGAACGCCATTGGTTACAGACTTGAACTTAATCTTGTTGCCATTGATGTCGTGATAATTTGCAACGCGAGCATGAAGCTTGCTTACGCCGCTGCGAAGCTCGGCAATCTCAATTGTTGGAGTACTGAGGCGAATCTCGCCATTATTAAACTGGTTAGATAGCCAGCGACGAACCGCCGATGACTTAATGTTAGGGAAGACGTATTGCTCGAACTGGTCGTAACGGAAGTTGGCTTCAGCCGCCTGAACGAGTGTGTGGTTAGTATAAAGAGTGTGCTTGCGAGTGTAAACTAGAGCTTCATAAAGGTCCATGCCAGAACTTGCTAGCTCATCAAGACGAGCAATAGCGGCAAAGAATGTAGCGACTTCGTTAAGCTGAATAATAGCTGGCTTACAACCAATGCGTTTCAATGCTTTGTAGCCACCAAAACCAAGAGCTACTTCCTGGTATAGACGATGATCTGACCCAGATTCGCCAGAATAAAGTTCGCCAAAATTTGGCTCAGTAACACATAGAAAACGAGACGTACCTAAACGCTTTTCGATAACATCAAGTTCGACACCTGCAGTAGCAGTACGAATACTAACTTTGTCAACAAAATTAAAGCCATAATCCTTATAATTACGCTCTTCATGATAATCCGTCTGTTGAAGATTCTCCATCTTTTGATGGGATTCCCAAGGATAAAATGGAGTGACAAGCACGAATGGTACAGAAAGCTGCTCGGCGACACGGCGCATATCTGCAGCCAAAACACCAAGGCCACCGCCACCTCGTATACCATTAGATTTGTCGTAAGTTTCGATTGTCCAGTAACAATATGGCCTCTCTGGCGAAAGCTTGTGAGTTAGGTTCTCGCGACGAATCGCAGAGTAAAATTCCTCAACATCCTCAATGCTTTCAAGCGGCTGATACTGATTTAAATTTTGGTCTTCCACCCTTTACCTCATTTTAAGCACTAATTTATATCATTATACCACAGCGCTAAAGCTTAAAGAAGCGCTATTCGTATACGTAATAGAATTCTTCGTCTTCGGTTACGTCGGATTCATCTTCAATCTCTTTAGGCTTCGCTTCAAGATATTCTGGATCGTCTGGAGAAAGTAGGGTGCCAGTGGAGAGATATACAGTGATATAGTTAGGAATTCGATATGCTTCATGCACCTGAGTTTCAAGATTATATGGAAGATAGTATGAATCAAGATAAGTGAGACGACTAGCAAAATATTTTCTAAAGTCTGAAAGCTTTTGGCTAACGTCATAATGATGCAATTGAGGCCATCTCGTCTCATCGCGGAGCTGAGCGCCAGAATCAAAAACTTTAGACTCAGCTAAATCAATGAGCGAATTGACATGCTCGTCGGTTAAGTAGCTTCTGCGCAGTTCGACATACCTTGAAGCAAGACTAAGATATACTTCTGTATCCCCCATTCTTATCCTAGCGGCAACATAATCAGTAGGCAAAAGAACGTTATTTTCTGGACTCATATCGTAGGGCGAACCGAAGAGGCTATCTGTGCCTAGAGCCATATCATAATCCCATGGCGTAAGCACAGCACGATAATGATCATTATCCCACTTGAAAGTAATATAAGTATTCTTAACCATTCCCTGGGCCCATCTTGGCGTATCAATATTTTGTATTACATTGACGAAGAGATTAAAATCAACAGCATTATTAAAATCGCTATAAAGATTAAGCTTGTCCGAATCTGATCCATATAAGCTCTTGATATAATCCTTGAGAACACTATAAGCGGTTTTTCTGTCTACTCCATCAGTAACAAGTTCATAGTTTTCTAAATAATCGGTTCTGTCTGTTACGAAATTATAAAACTCATCCAACTCGTTAGCTTTAAACATAATGTCAGGATGCTCGGCGGTTTCGTCGTAGTTAATCATTTCATCATCGGGTTTATGCCCTAAAAGATATAGGCCAAAGTATTTGTCGTCCATAATAAGTTCAACATATTCCCACTCAACGGAATTATTAAAACCGAAGGAATTATCGTAAGCAAAAGATTCACTCCACAGCTTAGTAGCAAAATAATCACGAACATGCTCAAAGTCGTATGCAATATTATGTAACATCCAATTATTGCTTTCTCTCATGCCAAGCAAACTTTTACGATTCGGACGAACATTATCGCCAACAGATTTCTGCGTAAGCTTGATAGAATAACTACCTTTCGGAACATTATAAGATGAGCCACCGCGCTTATGCGACTTACCATAACTCGAAATCATACGTTCAAAAGCTCCCTTACGGTTATCATATAGTTGCATAGAAAAATCAACATCGAGTCTAGAATCAGGGAACTCGCCTTCGGAATTCTCAATGGCCATAATAGGCAGATTTGTCGTAACTAGCTTAAAGGTCCTATAGAATTTGCTATCGTATACAATTACATCCTGCTGATAATTTTGTTCGATACTGCTATCGCTTAGCTTCTCGCCCTTAAAGGCAATTTTTAGGCCACTACCAATCTGAATTGTAGGATTCAAGCGATTCGCATCGCCGTCAATCATCGAATAATAAAGAACATTTCCGTCGGAAACAAAAGGTTTTTCGTAATTAATTTTTAGCGGACTAACATCAAGTGTAATGTCCTCGTCGCGCGACTCGGTAATTTTATACCATTCATCTTCCGAAATATAAAACTTATCTAGCCTATCATTAAACCTTGTCGAATATAACAAAAATCCAAAAAGCGAGAGACTAAGAATAAGGACTAAAATTGAAACTATTCTTCGATTCATCAAATCGCACCCTATACTAAATCATCTGCATCGTATTCTATAACAGAGAAACGAACAACCTTTTTGGTATTACGAAGACGCTGGGTAAGTAGTTCTGGCTTCTTGATAGAAGCCTCAATAGCGTAATCTACGCCGTCAGAGGTAAAGTTGCGACTCTTAATACGGAAGCTCTTTGCATGTTTCTTGAAAATTAAACCAAGTTTCTTATCGATCTGTTCGTGGCTATGAATAATAACAATAAATGGCTTGCGGCCAAAATGAACATGCTCTAAGACGAGCAACAAAACCGTAACAGCAATAGAAGTAATAATTGCTACTGGGAATAGCTGGCAGCCACAAGTAATACCCGTATGAATTGACCAGAGAAGATAAATCATATCAACCGGGTCTTTGACAGCAGTACGGAAGCGAATAATAGCCAAAGCACCAATTGTACCGAGCGTAATCACGACATTGGACTGCAAACAAAGAATGATTGTCGAAATAAAATACGGCAAAATCGTAATTGCGATATTAAACGACTTGTTATAGAACGAGCGGTGTGAAATAAGTCTATAGACCGCAAACTCATAGATAGCAAGCACAGTCACGATTGCCAAAACAGAGCAAATCGTAAGAATAGAAATAGGCGAATTATTGTAAATTTGTCCGATATTATCAAATATTTGTGAAATCATATTGTTCCTTTAAATTAATCCTTCGAGTTTCTTTCTTCCAAAGTAATATTTCGAGAATGAAGCTTGTTGCATTCCGTACGAATCGATAATGTTCCTAATATATCCAGGCAAGATATTATCAAACTTTACCTCAAGAATATGATTGTCTGCATCTTGAAGCGGGAACTTTAGGTAATCCCCGGTTAAGAACTTATTAAATTCGTAAGATGCAGATATGTTTTTATCCAGAGTGATGCGAATATTCGCAATCGGTTCCGTATAGGCAATCCTATCGTAGTCGATTATGACCTTTGGCCTAAAATCTCGAGTCATTATTTCATAGCAGAATCTTCTAAGGAGCGTTTCATCGGTATTCCATAACACTTTTTCGGGCTCACTGTTCAGAATATGCTGAAACTCTTCTTCAGTAATCTTGCAGGATTTTTTAATTCCACGCCCATCACGTTTTCTTTTAAATTCCAAGTGCATATGTCTACTAGTGCCGCCGCCATAATACCTTACGCGCCACTTAAACCTGTCTGGAATGCCTGCCTGATTCTGATGTGCTGAAGTATTTACATAATCATCGAAGTACATGCTTCTTACGCTATATCCACCGCTTACGCCAGAGTGCTTATCGGTCGAAAGAATCGAATTAAGACGAGCTTCGAGAAGGCTAAGTTCCTGGTTATTGCATCTATATTTCCATTCATTGCGATATTGGCGGCTGGCTTCCTCGCGTTTTAAAAAAGATAGCTTCTGCAAGACGGTATTGTCTCGCTCAGAAGAGTATATAGCCCTAGAAACCCGGTTCTCACTCGCCATAGCAATATAACTATTATACAACGAACATAAAAAGAAAACTCCGAACAAAAAATACCCCAGTTCACGGACTGGGGAAAGGAAGATAAGTACGACGATCGTAGTCGGAAAGTTTCTCGATATATTTGCCACTTTTATCGCAGCGCCACATTCTCGTAAAACTATCCTGGCCTCTTTCGATAGCCGAAACAATAGGAGTGTTATATCTGCCATCAAGATCAATATCGCGAATCCAGTAATCGCCGATGTTTACAACAATGCGCAACCTGGACGTATTTAAATGCCAAGCCTTACCGTCGAAACTAACGTCAATACCAGACATGAAATCGGGCAGATCAAAATCGACAAGAGTAGCCATATAAATCGGGTTTTTCTCGTATATAATCCCGTTTTCGATATAGCAATTACGAGGCCTAAGAACAGACAGATAGTGCTCGTCATGACGACAGCAACCATAATAGACGATGTCGTCAGCTTTGCAATTAAGAGATTCCTTCTCATGACATGCAAAGTGATAGGTTCCGTCATCGAGGACACTGCGGCAATCTCTTGCGAAATCTGGCAACTTATCGCTATTAGCAATGAAAGCTGGCAACTCAAGCCTCTCTCTTGTGACATAAATTACGTCCTTAAACATAGACGCCTCCCTTCCTGGAAAAGAACGAATACTATTGCAAATATTATAGCATAAAATGCCTTGAAAAGCAATAGCGCTATATCTTGCTCATAAAAATTAGACAATCTTCAAAAAAAGTGATAATATAGTATCAACCGTTGGGGATTCGCCAAGTGGTAAGGCATCGGGTTCTGGTCCCGACATTCGGGGGTTCGAATCCCTCATCCCCAGCCATTAAGGATAATAAACACCCCGAAGGGTGTGTTTTTTATCCTTAATATTTGAGAATGGGTTCGCTCCACTTTAGGGTTCGCCCAATGCCCGGTCGCTTGCGACAACGGCGCATTGTTTATATCCCTCATCCTCCCCTATACGGATTCAATCAAAAATCTAATTAACAGCAAAAAGCCCCGCTTCGGCAGGGCTCTTTTTATACGATTTCGAGACTTGGTTCGGCGAATTTCTGAAGATCCGGAAAATCCTTCTTTGCGCGGTCGTTAACCATCTTGATATAAAGCTCCACGCCTTCATCATAATTAAAACCACTCGCTCTTGCGTACAGTGAAAGATAATTACTATTCGAAGCCAGATATTTCAGATCATCGACCTTAAGAATCAGCGGACTATAGTGACTTACCCTAATACTCGTGCCTTCATATTCTCCCGTGAGCGCGACGTAATCATCGCGAATATCCTGGCGAATGAACTTGCCGGGCAAGAGAATGCCTTCCATGCCAAGAGTAGAGTAAACGTCTTCATTTGGCGAAAAATAGCCAACAATCGGACGATGTGTCGTAATAATCGGCTTTGAAAGAGCAGTCGGCAAGACATTCTCAATCTCCGAAATAGCATAAGTCGCATTCTTTCTACGCTCGACAAGATAATCATAACGAGCCTTGTAAGATTTGCGGTAACCACCTTCATCAACACGGTGAATATAACATTCAGCGCCCCTCAGAAGGCAGGTCCACTCTTCAAGAATTAGTTCAAGATTATCTTTTCCGAGAAAAAGAAGCGAATTTCTATCAGGAATCAGGATACTGTGCCAACTCGGCGGCATTACCTTTTTACCATAAGTCTCAAAACCTTCATACGTACTTCTAGACATAGATACACCCCCTTCATAATGCAAGCCTAGATTAACGAAATAATAACTTATAAGTATTATAATTATCAATAAGACAAACCAAAAACAAAAAAGAATTTAATCAGGAGAGAGAAATGCTTAGAACAGAAGATATTGAACTAGAACGAACCTTTTTAGCAAAACAAATTCCAAAAGAATTAGCAGAATCAACCCCAGAAACCATCAAAGACATCTATATCCCAGTAAATTCTAAGCATCCACAAATTCGCATCCGTTCCTGCGGCGACAAAATGGAAATCACCAAAAAGTTACCACTCGTTGACGGCGACGCTTCCGAACAAATCGAGCGCACGATCCCTTTGTCTGATGTAGAATATGTAGCATTATCTCAAATCGATGGTAAAGTTATAGAAAAGGATCGCTATAAAGTTGAAATCGACGGCCACCACGCCGAAGTAGACGTATTCAAGGGCGACCTCGAAGGTCTAGTTCTAATTGATTTCGAATTCCAGAGCCGCGAAGAAATGGAGCAGTTTACAATGCCGGCATGCGCCCTAGCAGACGTTACTCAGGCTGGTTTTATTGCGGGCGGATTACTAGCCGGCAAGTCAATCGATGACATCCTTACTCAGCTTCAAGAATACGACTATAAGCTATTAGCCTAATTCTTCAAAACAATCTCGTTATCTTCTGTAATCGTAATGTTTGGCGACCAAGATTCTACTTGGTTTACAAGATTTTGACGCTCTTCACCAGAAAGAATCCTAGTATACATATTTTCCTGCCAACCAACAATAAAGTAATACTTCAATTCACCTTCAGGACTAAGCTTAAACTGGAATATAGCCGTCGGCTCGCTCATATCATTAAAGATATAATCGCCAAGGTTATAAATAATCGGCTTTCCATTATAAAAATCAATGCCTTGCAAAGTATGTGCATGACCACCGACTATCATGTCGGCGCCAGAATCGATATATTCTTTTGCGGTATCAATCTGAACCTGTTCCAAAATATGCGAAGATTCAGTACCCCAGTGAATAATCGCGACGACAATATCACTATTCGACTTAGCGGTCTTAATTGCATCTACAAAATCCGCCGTATCATAACAGAGAAGAATACCGCCTGTTGTTTCGGTCGCACCAGGCGTATCAATACCCCATTTTTCAGCACGAGACGCATTCACAAAAGCAATCGTCTGGCCGCTCGGCGCTTTGTAATAATAAGCCCTCTTTGCTTCTTCGAGGTTATGACCGGCGCCAATATGTGGCAAATTGCGCTGCTCAAAAGCATCAAGCATATCATTAAAGGCATCACCCTGAAAATCGTAAACATGGTTATTCGCGAGCGTAACCAAATCTACCCCCATGTCATCGTAAATACTTAGGCGATCTGGATTTGCGCGAAAAGTATAGGCCTTGCCTGGAATAGCCGAGCCGCGATTACTTACCGTAAACTCACTATTTGCGACCATTAAATCACTACTACGCATAATACCAAGCGCCTCAGCAGACAAAATCCCATCAACGCCTTGACCACGCGAATCGTAAGCGGGCATTACCGGCCAGTTGTCTGCTAGAGAAATATCCCCGACGATACTAACCGTGGTATCAGGCAGACGATCAGGTGCCACCTCTTGAGAGTTCTTATCTACCTTATTCTCAGTAATGCTTGGCTGCAAAAGAGTTTTGACGAAGAAAACGATAAAAAGAGAGCCAAGGAGAACGAAAAATATCGTCAGAGATTTTGCAAGACTATAGCGATGCCAAAAAGAATGAATCATGCTTATATTATTATAAAAATTCAGAAATATACTGTCAAAATAAAGAAACCCGCACTGGATGTGCGGGTTCTTCCGTGAGTATGTTTTGGTGTTTTTTGGATTAGGATTAGCGAAGCTCTTCGAAAGCGTTTTTCATCTCGTCGAGACCGTTATCGAAATTTACAACGCAATCCTTGCGACCAGTCGCTCTTACGGCCGCGAGCAGAGTAGCAACGGGGCGGATTTCGCGCTTACGGAGATCGAAACGTCCAGTGCGATCACTCTTGCAGAGACCCTTAACCAAAATGGCTTCGGAATCGATCATCTTGTCAGTAACTGTAGACATATCAAAATTCTCGGCATTGATCTCGCCAGTATCGAAAACCAGGAAAACAGGCTGACTTAGAGAAAGAATCTCCTTGTCAATCTCG
>JAZNRZ010000016.1:0-99539 GCA_045590975.1 Candidatus Nanosyncoccaceae bacterium
TGCCCAGATCACAACAAGCCATATCAGAAGCTAAGTGAAGAAAACTATTATCTTCGCATTGCAGATTTCAAGGATCAGATTCGTGAGGTAATCGAAAAGGACGAATTGAATATTTGCCCAGCTTTCCGCAAGAAGGAATTCTTGAATCTCCTTGACGATATGCCAGATGTTTCTATCTCTCGTCCAAAAGAGCAGGTTATCTGGGGTATTCCAGTTCCTGGCGACGAATCTCAGGTTATGTATGTCTGGATTGATGCGCTAGCAAACTATATTACGGTTCTTGGTTATCCAGAAAAAGATATTACAGATAGCTGGCCAGCAGATGTTGAGATTGTTGGTAAAGATATCTTGCGCTTCCATGCCGGTATTTGGCCAGCAATGCTATTTGCGCTCGACCTTCCAATGCCAAAGAATATTCTGGCTCACGGCTTTGTTACTGTTGGTGGCCAGAAGATGGGCAAGAGCCTTGGTAACGCTATTCCGCCAGAAGAAATTATCGAGAAACATGGCCTAATTCCATTCCGTTATTACTTCCTACGCCATGGTTCGACTACTGACGACGTAGATTTTACCTGGGAAAAGTACGAAGCTGCATATAATGAGCTTGCAAACGACCTAGGCAACCTTGTTCAGAGGCTTGCAACTCTCTGTGGCAAAAATGGTGTTAACGGTATCAAAGTCGAAGAAACAGAGAATAAAGAATTTGACGAACGCATGGAGAAGTTCGAGTTTAATTTTGGCTTCGATATTCTTTGGGGTCAGATCCAGGATTTGAACAAGCGTATTGACGAAGAAAAACCTTGGTCAGTCGCAAAAGAAGACCCAGAGAAAGCTAGAGAAATTCTTCGCTCTCTAATTCAGGATCTTGTAAATATTTGCCCACGTCTCGAAATCTTTATTCCTGACACGGCAAAGAAGATTGTCGAAATCTTTACTGCTGAAGAAATTAGCGCGCCAAAAACGCCACTCTTCCCAAAGAACTAATAAAAATAGGCCCCAATCACGGGGTCTATTTTTTAGGTTTTGAAACATTTGCTTCGCGGCCGTAGTTTGGCATAATAACTTCGTGTTTCTTGCCATTCTGGTCGAACAGAGGAATATTTAACTGTTCTGCGAGCGCATTAACTACGCAAGCGCCAATTCTTAGGCCAGTAAAGCTACCTGGGCCAGAGAAGAATTGAATCTCGGTCAAATCTTTCCAGTCGGCATTGTTCTCTTCGAGTTTGTCGTGAATATATTTTAGGAGGTCTCGTGCTAGGTCGCGACCGGATTCCCAAACATATTCTTTGTCGTCGAGGCGCATGATTGTGGTTCTGTCTGAGGTGTCTAGGTATAGTTTCATAGTTCGCTTACCTCTCTAGTATTCTCGTCGATGTATTTTACTTCGATCTTGCGGTGCGATTCTGGCAGAAGTTCGGTAACACTTTGTCCCCACTCGACGATTACGACCGTATCTGGCGCACTGATTTCTTCGGCTAAATCGTCTGCCATGATTCCAGGATCCTCTAGACGATAAAAGTCAAAGTGGACTAGGCGAAGCTTCTTGCCTTGGTATTCCTTAGAAATTGTGAATGAAGGCGATGTTACATCTTCTTCGATTCCGAGCCCTTCGGCAATACCGCGCGTAAGAGTAGTTTTTCCTGCTCCGACATCTCCAAGAAGTTCAAAAACTACCGAAGAATCAAGCTCTTCGCCAATCTTTTTGCCGAAGTCTAGCATCTCTTGTTCGGAGCGAATTAACATAAATATATTCTACCATAATTCTAGGATTTTTCCAGTTGAGCGCTTGCTAGCTTTGCTGGTCTGTATGGATGAAAACTATGCTTCGTAATAAGCCTTAGTAGTAGAAATATAGCCAGAGGCGCAAGATATAAAAGAAATACTTTTGGGTTTCCGGATTCTGTCTCGGCGCTGCCCCAACTAATCTTGCTAAGTGTTTCAATAATATAAACATGTAAGCCCAGGATTACTTTCGCAAAGAAAGCAAGGGCTTGCGAAAGAATTGGTATCCATGAAAAGAAAACGCTAAGTAGAGAAAGAAGCATTGCAATTGGGATTGTTGGCGGAATCAAGAGATTCGAAACTAATCCTACTATTGAAAATGCGCCAAAATTATAAATACTAATCGGCAAACAGATCAGTTGCGCTGAAATGGATTGAATGCAGGTGCTAGCTATAAAATTCGGTGAATCTTTACCGTAAAAATAGTCGAGAAGTAGTGGCGCTAAAAAGATTATTCCAAGATATGAGCTAAAAGATAATTGCCAAGCCAAATCTGAAATATATCCAGGATTAATAAGTAGCGAAAGCGCTGCGACATATAAAACTGCTCTCATCGGATGCATCTTTCTGCCGAAGTACCAAGCAAACAGAGAAATGAGTGTCAAAAACGCTGCACGAAACATACTGGCAGTTAGTCCTGTAATTGAAACAAAAGCAAAGATTAATAGCCCTGCTCCGAGCAAAGTCGCAAAACGAGAAATTTTATAAAAGTACTTTCGTGCTAGTCCTGCAACAATCGCGAGATGAAAACCGGATGCTACGACAATGTGCGAAAGACCCGCACGCCGCAATGATTCGTTAAAATCTTCAGATATGTATCTTTTTTGACCGGTCAAATAGCCAAGCCCGAGAGTGCTCATTTCTGACACTCCGGAATTCTTCCCGTCAATAATCTCGATTAGTCTCATGCTAAACCAATCTCTAAACTCTATAAACAAATCCGGCGGATCTGGCTTGGACACTATAAGAACCTCTGGCTTATTAAAGAACGCGCAATACTTACCGAAAGCACCAGAATTTTTACCTTTAACCAAAACTAGGTCAGATTTACTAATATTTATATCGCTCGGAACTAAGCTGAAATATGCAGGACAATTTATTGTCGTGTTATTGAGTTTTAGATTGAAACTCTCGAAACGAAGGGTTCCGTTTTTAATGGTCGGATCGCTATCTACTTTTGCCTCAATAGTCACTTCCTGCTTCTGTGGCAAACTCGCAGAGCTAACCCCTAGATAGTATGCCTGTCCACGGATGTACCCAAGGCTCACGCCTAGTAAAAATGAGAATAGCAAGCGAAAGAATCCCTTAAATATCAAAGAAAATAAGATAAAAATCGGAATGAGCAGAATAAGAGCAATATTATCAATCTTAAAAACTCCGAAAATCAAAAGAAGGACAAAGGCAAAAATCATGCCAATACAACACGCGATTGGAATGGCTGAATAATGAATTGTTTTGCTATTTTTCTCCATGTTAAGTTCATAAAACTTACAAATTGCAATTATCAAGCATAAGCTTTTTCGTAATCTGTAAGGACTAAAAACTATAAAAACAATTTACAAATCAAAAAGCTAAAATTTTACAAATATTGGCCAAGAGTACGGTAAGCTCTAGCGTGCTATAATGAGCTATATGAAAAAGCTTCAAAAGCTTGGGAGAAAAAAGGTTCAAAACTCCGATGTATCTTTTGTCGCCCGAATCACGAAGTGGTTTTCTGGACAAAGCGAAACGAAGCGCTACTATTTTTGCAGTATCATTGCGCTACTTATTTCTTCATTGTTCCTAACATGGTTTCTTGAGTATCGCTACTTTATTAACGATATGTATCGTGCTTGGAGCTTTGCACTTACTGCGCCACTGGCTTTCTTTTGTAATGCGCTAATCGTATTTACTGTTTTGCTAGCTCTCTGGGCAATCATAAACCGACCTCTCGCTGTTGTGGCTGTTGTTTGGGTGTTAGAAAATATTCTTGGCTATATCCACGTTAATAAATTTAATACCAGGGGCTATCCGCTTCTTCCTGAGGATTTTCAGCTTGCAGAGCAGGCTGGTAGTTTGGCAAAGTTCATCAATATCGGTGGCCTCGTTCGTCTAATTCTGTCCTGCATCCTAATGATTGTAATTGTTCTCCTTTTTGCGCATTTCTTCGAAAAGAAGCTTCATCTAAAGAATCCTAAAGAAGGCAAAACATTCCTCAGAAGACACCAGATTGCGTCTCGCGCACTAGTATGTTGATTGCCGTAACGAGCTTTATGTATGTTACTGAATTTGCAAGACACAACTCTGGCGATAAATACGAAGAAACTCCAATCGGAACCTACTTTACGGCCTGGAATCAGAATCGTAACTACGACGAGAATGGCTGCATCGTTGGCTTTTTGTATAACATTCAAAAGCTCAGCCTAAATGCTCCTGATGGCTACAATGAAGAATATATTAAAGAAGTTGCCGAGAAATACACTACAATCGCAGAAGAAAAGAATCTCGATCGCAAAGATCCGGCAAAAGAGAATGTAAATTTTGTTGTTATCCTAAACGAATCGTTCTATGATCCTTCAGTAGAGTTTAATGACGTTAAGTTCTCGGATTATTATCCATATATTGGTGACGACGTAACTCCTAACCTTCATAAAATCCAGCAAAAATATCCAAGTGGCAAGATGTATTCTATTGATTATGGTGGCGGTACGGCGAATATCGAGTTTGAAGCTTTGACTGGCTATTCAAACTACTGGCTCGCCTCTGTTCCGTATACTGCAATCATTCCGAAGCTAAAATCCGTTCCGTCGATTGCGAATGATTTGAAAGAAGATGGCTATAATACGACTGCAATCCACCCATTCAATGGTGGCATGTATAAGCGCAATATCTCGCTCGAAAAAGAAGGTATCAATAACTTCATTACCGAATCGGAGATGACTTATACGGAGCATGATGGTGAATCCGAGTACATCAACGATAAATCTGCCTATAATGAACTCCTTAAGAACCTCAAAGAGAGTGGCGATAGACAATTCGTAGCACTTATCACAATGCAGAATCATACGCCATACAACGATTGGACTTATGAAGAAAATAAGTACAAAATCACCGACGAATCTATTGACGAGGAAACTCGAAAACAAATCGAAACTTACTTCCAGAGTCTACATAGTTCAGACAAATATCTTGGGGAATTTATCGACTCGCTAGATAAAATGGATGAAAAAGTTGTCGTTCTGTATTTCGGTGATCACTCCGCTGGCCTGTTCGAAAAACTCGCAAACAGCGACGATAAAAAATTGGTCGACCTCGCGCACGTAACTCCATATTTCGTCTATGCAAACTTCGATATGGGCGTAGGAAACAAGAAACTCCCGACTACCTCGCCGAACTGTATGGTAAATACTGCTCTAAATACCTTGAACTGGCAAAAATCTGCAAGATATTACATGTTGGACTCTGTCTGTAGTGAAGTGCCAATTCTTGCGCCGACCTATCTAGAAGATGGTGCGCCGGAGACGGATATCTTAAAAGAATACGAGCTTACAATCTATGATGTTCTTGGTGGCGAGCGTTACTGGTTAGAATAAAAGATAGATATCTTTACCCCCTGTGATATAATCTTCACAAGGGGGATTTTATTAACCAATTGATTTATTTAAAACAATTTAGAAAAGAGGGACATGCCAGTACTATTATGTATAGTCGCGCTTGTTGTTGGTGTCGCACTTGGTGCGGGAATTTTTACATTCTACAACAAGAGCAAAGAGCGTGGTGGCCAGAATAAAGCAGACGAAATTGTACGCAAAGCAAAGCACGAAGCTTCAGAATTGGTCCTAAACGCTAAGAAGGAATCGACTAAAATTACCGAGCAGGCAAATCGTGAAGAAGCTAACCGTCGTAAAGAGTGGCAGAAGACCGAGAATCGCCTTGTCGAACGCGAAGACTCTCTAGACAAAAAGCTCGATCAGCTAGACAAGAAGTCCGAAAAGCTTCGCAAACAAGAGGATGAGCTAGAAGAGCTAAAGGGTGAAATCCGCGAAATCCGCGACAAAGCTCAGCAAAAGCTAGAAAAAATCGCCGGCCTAAGCAAGCAAGAGGCTTACGACAAGCTCATGCAGATGGTTGAACGCGATACAAAGAAAGATCTTGTTGATCTTGTCGTAAAAGAACAAAAAGCTATCAGTGATCATGCTGACGAGACTGCCGAAGCTATTCTTCTTACCGCTATGGAACGTATGAGTAGCGAGGTTACAGCTGACCGTACGGTTACTAGTCTCAAGCTTCCAGATGACGATATGAAGGGTCGTATTATTGGTAAGGAAGGTCGCAATATTCAGGCTCTCCAGCATGCCACTGGTGTCGACGTCCTCGTCGACGATACTCCAGGCATGGTTGTGCTTAGCTCCTTCGATCCAATCCGTCGTCAGGTTGCTCGCTATGCGCTTGAGCGTTTGATGAAGGATGGTCGCATTAATCCAGCAAGCATCGAAGAAGCAGTCGCAAAAGCAGAACGCGAAATCGAAAAAGAAGTTGTTCGTGCCGGCGAAGATGCTGCTCGCGAAGTTGGCGTCGTTGGTATTCCTAGCGAAATCTTGCACCTACTTGGCGAATTAAAGTTCCGCACAAGCTATGGTCAGAACGTTTTGCTTCACTCAGTCGAGATGGCACATATGGCTGGTATGATTGCAGAAGAAATCGGCGCAGATGTTAACATTGCAAAGACTGCAACTCTTCTTCATGATATGGGCAAATCTGTCACGCACAAGATTGAAGGCAAGCATGCGGATATTGGTGCTGAGCTTGCAAGAAAATATGGCATGAACGAGAAAGTTGTCCATGCAATTGCTGCCCACCATGATGATATCGAGCCAACAACTCCAGAAGCTGTCATTGTAAAGATTTGTGATGCTGTTTCTGCTGCTCGTCCAGGCGCTCGCAACGTTTCCGCAGAGAACTTCGCAGAACGTATGCGTGGTCTAGAAAATGTCGCTATGAGCTTCCCGGGTATCGAGAAAGCTTATGCAATCTCTGCTGGTCGCGAGATTCGTGTTATTGTTGAGCCAAAGACGGTTGATGATCTAACCGCCTTGAAGCTTGCAAGAGATATTGCAAACAAGATTGAAGCAACGATGCAATATCCAGGCGTTGTAAAGGTTAACGTTATTCGCGAGACCAGAGCAATCGAATACGCAAAATAGTAATACTACTCAGAAAATCCTGCAGAAATGTGGGATTTTTTTGTTACCCTGACAGGCTGGCTCTCGGCTTTATAAATGGTAGCGCTTATGTTAAAATTGATATAAGATGTCAGAATTAGAGGGTGAGAATAAGGTCAAAGACACAAACATTTCTTTTGATTCCTCGGAGATTGAAGATAAAGATAAAAGCGAACTCTTCACAAAAATCGAGGGCGAAGAAGCTAGGAAAGCGGCCGCAGAGAGAGCCGCAAAATCCAAGCACGAAAAAGATATTAAAGAAAAAGCCAAAGAAGTAGAAGACTCAAAGAAGCTCGACGAAAAACTCAAGAAAGCAGAGAAAGAGTCGAAGAATTATGATGGTAAGAAAAAGAATAAGATTCTGAATTTCTTTTTTGGTGGGTGGCGTAAGTGGGTTGTTTTGCTCGTATTTCTTTTGATAGTAGTTGTAGCTGTAGTTGTTTTTTATCAATTCAATAACAGCGATAGCGCAATTAAAAAACGCGATGAGGCTGCAAGTTCTCTGGCGCAGGATAAATATAGAGAAGCAGAAGCAAAGAGGCTTGCGGGTTCGTTCGATGACGCTAAGAAAGTATTTGAGAGTGCTATCGCGAATTGTTCCCGCGAAGAAAAAATCTATCTGACGGTCGAGTATGCGAAATATATAGCGAAATATCAGTACAAAGCAATTGAAGCATATGCTCTTATCGAAGGCGTTGAATCGGATGCTAGGACTGATATGGAAAAAGATATTATTGCTGGCAGTTATAGCCTAATACAAACATATACGGGGATTGAACATGAATAACAAAAAAGCTGCTGGTATTATCGCTTTGGTGCTGTTGGCTAGCTTCTGCGGCGGAGGTTTGGCAAGCGCCTTTGAAGGCAGAGATAATCTACCTTATCCGTCGTCTGGTGGTGGCGGTGGTAGTGGGGGTGGTGACCATAAGCTAGTATGGACACACTACTCATTTAATAGTGCCACCGGAAAACCTGAGCAGGAGATTTGGCTAGTTCCTCAGTATATTACAAATACTAGCGGAGATGGGTATGACAAATATGGCAAATACTGGACGTTTAAAAACCAATCTGACTATCAATATGCGTCAAGGGTTAAGATTGCTGCGGAGTGTGCTAATCCTGGTGTCGGTTTTTGGGCGCTAACACTATCTACGAGTAAATCATCGGATTATTCCAGTGACTATAGCGACGAAAAACTTGATAAAGGAAAAACTGTTAGGGGAAACGATGTTCAGGTGACCTATTTAACGTCTAGCCCATTACTACCGGCTTTTTCTAGCTCTGTGGGCACGTATATGGATGGGGGGGCGTATGTGATTTATAGGAATGCATATTTGGACAATGGCTATTCTCCGTATCATACCGTATCCTTCAATAACTCTAGTAAAGGTATTGCATATAATTTAGCCAATAATCCTCAGACGCTTTATTACTATGATGGCGGTAAAATGTATGCAATGTACACGAGTGATGCCATTGCATCGAGTGCTGAAGAGATTTATGAAAGTTACGCTACATTCTATAAAAAACAGTACAAAGAAACCATTACTGCAGAACAGGCCCCTGCAAAAATGGGTGGCGATAAAGGCACTTATGCTTTTTGTTCTTATGGGTACAGTGGTCCAGACCCGATTGAGAATACGATTAATTCTAAAACGACGATTGGGGTTGATGGTACAACTACTAGTGCGACTACTGGCTGGAATGGAACAAAGACGAGCGATGCTGTCTACGAGACTAACTTTCAAGAAATAAAGTTAACTACTAAATTCGAATATAGCCGCGCAGGGAGTGATACTACTATTGCTGCGACTTTTAATGAGACGGAAAGCACCCCAGTGACGAGCGCTCGTGCTGGCAAAAAATCTTTTGATGTTGGCCTCGATGATATTGAAAGTCAATATATTTCCGAGAAATATACGATTCCTAATGATAATGCTGTGCATACCATCTGCTCCGAAACGACTCATTCGCATGATATTACTATTGACGAAGATGGGGCGGTTACGGAAGTGAATACTGAGGGATCGAAAGCTTGTGTTAAGGTAAAATATGTCCCTCTTGAAGCCACGATCGAGTCTAAGACTAGGGTCTCGGTGCATCTGGATAGCGGCGTAGCGTCTAGCGAAAGCATAGAAGATAACGGTAGAGATGGTGAGCCGGTCGACAATTATAATATTCCTTATGGTAAACAAATTGACGTTGATTGGAGCCATGCTCTAGGTGTTAGCAAGGTCGTTAAAAAAGATGGCCATGACACCAATGTCGATCCATTGTCTGGTAACTTTAATATTAAATATTCTAACCTTAGTTATAGCCTTGGTAGCAGTAAGAGCACATGGTCTTTGCCTAGCGGCACCGACTACAATAAAGGGCTTAGCAGCTGGAATCTTTCTGGTTCTAGTGTTGATCTTAAAAAATCCGATGGGAGCATAATTAAGCTAAACGATACGGATTATGTAAAACTTCTTCCGGGAGACAATAAAACCATAACGAAGGGTATTGTCCACCCCGTAACTGTCAAAAACGATAAAGATAACACTTCGAGCGGTGAAGTGGCTTCGTCTCGTAAAGTTTCTCTGACAGCAAATAATGTCAAGTGTGAGTTTAGCGGCCAAGAGATAGGCGTAAGCAATGCTAATAACTACGCCAAAATGTCATTCTCTGTTGATGGGTCTGCTGCCGTCTCGCGAACTGTAGGCGATGCAACCAAAGATGACGGGAGTATCTTTAACGCAAATGAGACTGTCTGGCTAAAAGGCAATAATTCTAGAATGCAACTAAGCTACAGTATTTGCGACGGTGCTCAGATTGCCTACGATAAGGCTTATCTAGATAGCAACCCTGGCACGGATTGGACGAATGAGATAGCTAGTGCTAAAGATAAATTCGAAGTAATGAATATTACCTCTGATGGCAATGATATTTCTACAAGCTTGACTACTTTAAATAATAACTGGTATAAGAATGCTTTTAATGGCGTTAGCCCTGCCGGAAGCATAAAAATAAGTAATTCCGATCCGTTTAACGCTAAAAGTATTAATGCTGACGAAATTGGAGACAACAAGTCTTTGCAAGCACGCGTGGATGCGGGCTACCAGGCTCTAGATCAAAAAACTAGTAGGGCCGCAAAGGTCAATGATCAGCTCGGCCAAAGCGTCAATAATACTATCAGCTTCCGCACAAGCTACAGCGATGCCACTGAAAAAACCTATTCAATTACGACAAATGTTCCATACAACTACATTATTGACCCAAATCTAAATGGCGTAGAAGGCGGGGCTATATATCTTGGCTCGGAGATTAGTGCTTCTGCAAACTTTGCGGTTAGAGAGCGCATTAACGAGAAGGTCAATGAATCGACCGGCTCGTCTGGTGTTAAGTACAAAACAGACGCTAAGACTAGTAAGTACTATACGGCCGTCTTTACGATTGATGAAGGAACTGACGTAGATGGCCTCATGAGCAGAATAGCAGGAAGTGGCGCAACTAGAATGAAAGATTCTAGCAACAAGGACACTAAAGATTTCTATATCCAATCTGACGACGGTTTTGAAAACATCCTATCAGACCAGATTGGCGCCAATATTGTAAGTAGTAGTACGGATAAGGATAATCCAGCTAAGGCTACGGTTAGCGTGGCTACGATTGGTACGAAGTATTGTGCGGTCGCTGCGGTCTGGCCAGCAGATAGCCATAACATTATGAATCAAGAAGATTCGGATAATGCTCTTAAGGTTCCATTGAGTGATGCGCAGACCAATGCGCTATCTGGAGATGTTTCTGGTGCAGGTGCTTACTGGCGCTTCGAGATTAGTTGCCAGACTGTCGGCAAAAAGCCAACTATGAGCGTAGAGGGCTACGGAGTCGTAACTGGCGGCAGCGTTAATACTTCTTCGACAAACTTCAGTGGTCGTGTCTTTGGTTCATGGTCAGAATATGGCCTAATCGCAGATAATGGCAGCACGCCAAAGTTTGGTACTGGCGCTAGCCTTGCTTATACCCAGGCTCAAAGCGGCTTCAATATGCTTTCTGCCCCTACTCTATCTGGCCTAAGTAAAGATTCTAAATGTATAGGAATCCAGACTGTTGGTAATCTAGACTGCAAGAATCAGGTTGGTGTAACAAATGCGTGGGAGTATCTCTCTAGTGCAGAGACGATTAAAGGACAGATAATAAGTCGAAACGGCATTACTAAGAGCGGTGATAAATACGTAATAAGTGGTAATATCTCTAAAAATGCTGACGGTACGACCCCGATTATCTATGCGGACGACATAAAGATTGCTCCAGAAGTGACAGAAATCAATGCGATACTTGTTGCGGACAATAACCTAGATACTTGCTATGAGGAAGTAGATGGCAAAGAGGCAGATTATACTCAGCAAGGCAAGACTGAGGGCAATTCGGGACTTAAAGACCACTGCGCAAACCAACTTCTAATCAGGGGTGCGGTATTTACTAAAAGCATTACATTGGACAGGACCTTTGGTGGCGGTAGCTATAGAGACAACATTGCTGCTTATTCGCTCGTTCAGCGTGCTGAAATCTTCGATTTCGACCCTACGTATGTTAAGGAAGTGTACGAGAAATCCTTAGATAACGAGCCAATTACGACTACTTATATCAAAGAACTTCCATCTCGCTACTAATCTAGCCTCGAATAAAATGAGTCAATCATGCGTTGGCTCATTTTGCTTATGCTAAAATAGTATTAGTATGGCTGAAAATAATCAGGTTAATGGTCAATCAGAAGAGCCTCGCGTCTCTTTTGATTCTGCGAAAATTGCCGACAAAGAGAGAGTTGAGCAATTTACTAATATAGATGGCGAAAAAGAACGCCAAGCGGCCGCTGAGCGAGCGAAAAAAGAGGCCGAGAAAAAACAACAAGCTGCACGCGAAGCAAAAATCGAGCAAACAATTGAACTTAGAAAAGCCGAAAAAAGAAGCAAAAAGCCTCTAATTATTATTTGCGCTACCGTAGTTTTGATTGCCTTAGGTGTAGGCGCTTTTATCTTCTTTAATAACACGCGAGAACAAACAGCCAAGGAAAAAATCGCGGCAGCCAAGAATAAAGCTAGCGAGATTGGCTCTTTTGTAGATGAAAAGACTAGGGCAGAGAATCTGAATGAGGCATACGATCAAATAGAAGAAAAGTTTCAGCAGTCCCTAAGCGATGCGAAGAATGACTATGAAAAATACTATATCTTGATGAAATACGCCTCATTCAAATATACATGTACGAATGATGAAGAATCTATAGCGAGTATTATGGAGCAAATAGATAGTTTAACGTACAAAGATGATGATATTGAGTATAAATGTAGCGAATTAATGTATCGAAATAATGACGAGGGATGGGTTAGCGATAATCCAGATATCGTAACGGAGTGTACGACAGATGAAGCGAGGTAATATTACGAAAATAGTAGCAGTCTTGCTATTGCTTGTTGTGTCGGTTTTATCTAGTGAAAAAGCTTTTGCTGGAGGTATTTGGACAGATAGTGGCTCTGGTACTAGTAGTGGCGATAATGGTACCTGGTACGGCTCAACAGATGTTGGTAAATCGTATTTTTGGACGACGGTAGTCGCGTGGTTTGAGTATACATACGATGATCCAAATTATGAAGGAGATGCCAGTGTGCCTGGTTTTAACCGAGGCGGCTTGAAGGCCCCAGGTGTTACAGTGCCGGCGGATTGCGCCAAAGGTTCAACTAAATTCTATAGTGCTGGCGCAGTCGGGTATAAAAGGCCTGCGAGCGATATTGGTAAGAACACTGCTATCGTTAATTTTTATAATGCCAATGGTAATACGCAGCAGCTCGGTGTGTATCACAGAGGAAGTGCGAGTGATTATGTTGGCGCGGCGAGCAAGTCTTTAAGCTATGCATATGATACGGCATTTACGATTACAGGGGATACTTGGCCGACATATGTTAATAATAACTATGTAAGTAATCGTGTTGCTACTGGTAGAATCGTGACTTACGCGGAAGCAAATGCTGCTTGGAAAGCAGCACTAGCAAGGCAGGGAGAATCGGAATATGATCTCATTAACGCCAAGAACGGTGATAAAGGCGTTACGACCTTCTGTGCCTATGATCAGCTTCCGCCTCCAGGTACGGAGCAAAGCGCTGCCGTGACAATCAATGTAAAAGGCACTGGCGGCTCTGGTTCTAATAATAGCGGCTCCGGCTCGACGCCACTTGTTACTGTTAATTCGCCGAAAGTTGATTTTTGGTCGTCATATGTATATACCAGGAAAGATAGTAGCAATGCAATGAGTTTCTATGCGAAAATAAGTGCTTTGAATAGTTCTTATCCAAGTGGGGACGGTACGCTTATTTCGTATTCTGCTGGCTCCGCTACGGCATCTACGACTAGTGGCACGGCTTCTTCGCCTACGAAAATTACTCTTTCGGAGCCAAATAAAGAGTACACTTATTGTTCGTCGACTAAGTATCCGGTAAAAATTACGGATACGGAGAACAAAAAAGTATCTGATTCTGATCCAGAAGCTAAAGCTTGTATAAAGGTTAAATGGGATCCAGTCGTATCAAAGATCCAGTCTAAAACTAAGATTAGTGCCGCTGGTAAAAGCGCTGAATCCGACTGGGATTCTTATGCTGTTTTGGACCTCGGGACTGCGAAGCCAAACGCGGATGAATATAATAAAAGTATCGCGTATGGTTCTAATATGTTCAATGTTACTTGGACTCATACTCTTAAAGTTACTGGACAGCAATACTATACGAAACTCAAATCTGGGTCGGGTTACGGTGGCATCATCGACAATTCGCCGGTAAAATTCCATGCCAGACCGGCCGATAACACCGGTTCGCTTGCTGGTCTAGATAAGCAAATCCAGAGCGTTACGCCAAACTCTATGCGTACGATTAATAGCTGGGATTCGAATATCTTTAAGAATTCATCATTGCCATCGAGATACGTAAACGGCAAGATTTCTGAAACCGGGAATATCTTCCCAGGCCAAAAACTCGACAGTGTTTCAGAGTTTGTTTTTCATGATAGCGAGGTTTATGGCGACGGCAAATCGTACAATGGTAACTTTAACGACAAGGAATCTCATGCAGCTCTAACTGGTGTTGCCAATTATGCAGAGTGTAAGCTAACTGGCCCAGAAGGCAAAGACGTTACTTATTACATGGGTGTAGAAGGCGCCGCAAATGACTATGCTGGCCTCTATCTAGACTCGTCGAAGGGCCGCACTATTGTTGGCGATGGCTCCGATAAGGCTACAGATGTTGTTTGGTTGAATGGCGGCAATAATACTAAAGCGAGACTAAATTATGAAGCTTGCTTTGGCGCGCAAATCGCCGAGGATGCTGCAGGCGGAAGTGGCACGGACTCCTTCTTGTTGAATACGAGTGATGAGACGCTGTCTAATTTGCCTTACGATAGTAAAGATCCTTATTATAGAGGAGCTGCGGACCCTATAAGTGAGATTGTTTATACTGGGCGTACCCCTGCTAAGAAAGTACAAAATAAAAACATTCTTGCTAACGAAATAGGTGGCGGAACTGTCAAAGATAGGCTTGATAGGGGATATGTAGTTAGTGCAAGCACGGGGGAGTTTGAACAAAGCATCCTATTAGGCCAGAGCAATCTTAGCTATATTGCCAAAACGAACGGTATAAGCTCTGTTTCTAGTAATGTGTATTCGATAACCATGAATGTGCCATATAACTATATTCTTGACCCGCAACCGGCAACGGGTAGTATGGGACAGGATCTCTCTACGGTCACTGTAGGTACGCCGATTAATTTCAAGGCAAAAATCGCAGTGTCGCCAAGAAAGAATAAAGATGTTCAGGATAGCGAGTATAATACAGCTACAAAAACTACTACTATTAAGGCTAACGTCTTTACTGTAGGTCCTGATGAATCCATTGCGGATATTACAGGAGAACCAGGAGCTACATATAAAGTATTTAACGTTCATGGTAAAGGGCAGGATGCTTCTATTGCTGATTTGGTTGGCCATAGTACTGTGCCGAATGTTGATGATGAAGTTAAGAATGAATCGATAGGCACTTTTGGTGTTGATATAGATACGCCAAAAGACAAGGTCTTTGCAGAAACTATTGGTCAAAAGTACTGCATGGCGGTTGCTGTCTATCCAGCCGATAGCCATAATACAGAAACTGTCGATATAGAAAAGAATTCTAACCAGAGTGTCGCGCTAAGCGGTGACACTGCTGGGGACGGTGCCTATTGGCGCGTTTCTATAAGCTGTCGTACGGTTGCGAAATATCCTTCATTGAGCGTAGAAGGTAATGCTTTGCGCGTTGCTGGTAGTGTCGATGTCTCTGCTCCAAGAGAAATAACTAATGGCGCGGTATCAGGTGTGTTCGGCAGCTGGTCGGAATATGGTATCATTGCAGGCTCTTCACCAACTATGGCTTCTGGCGCAACCTTGGCATATGCTACCGCTCATACGGGTCTTAATACTACCGGTAAAGCCGGCGGCAACAGCGGTATGGCTCGATACAATATTGAGACTGTAGGCGATTATGATATGAAAGGTGTCGCTGGTCAGACTGAAGTTGCGGCAATTAGGCACGATATCGCCACGCTAAGATCGAGGCTTTCGAGGTTTAGGGAAGGTGATACTGACGGAGTAGCTATCTATGGTTCTGATCTATTCGATGCTTCGGCAGTTGCTTATTCTGGCGGCAACTTGAGTATTAATAGTGACATTATTAAGAGTGACTCAAATCGCCAGATTCTTATCTTTGCAAGAAATATTAAAATCTCGAACAATGTTAAACGAATTGATGCATGGCTGATCGCTGATAATAGTATCGATACATGTTCAGAAAAAGACGTTGGCGGTATTACGATAACCGACTGTACTAACGAGCTCATTATTAATGGCCCAGTTGTGTTAGGCACTGGTGATCAGGATGAGAGTAGTAAACTAAAACTAGATAGAACGTATGGTGCTGAGTCTGAAGCGGGTGACATTAATGGCAATATTCGTCGTGGCGAAGTCTTTAATTATGATCCGGGAGCCGTAAAATGGGCATATACGGAATCTTTGAAAGATTCAAAGACTGAAATCCAATACATCAAAGAGCGTGCTGTACGTTACTAAAATGCTTAAGTTAATGTATAATAATAACTATGAATAAAAGGGTGCAAGGCTAATCTTTTATGTCTAAGCAAAAATCTGGCTTTACTATTATCGAGACGATGCTATTTATAGCAATCACGGGCTTGGTTTTTGCTGGCGTAGTTATTGGTACGAACGGTAGCCTTCGTAGCCAGCGTTATCGCGATACGGTTCAGAGTTTTGTGAATAGCTTGCGCGATGTTTATTCTCGTGCTGAAAACACTCAGATTGCTAATTATTCTGGCAAGACACAGTGCGGATGGTATGGTGGTAGCTATTCTGACGCTAATAGTGGTAGCAATCGTGGAAGAAGCAACTGCGCTGTATATGGCGTATCTGCGGCTATCTATACGCATGGCGAAGATTCGGCGGTTTTCTCATCTCTTCTTGGGGGTATGGACGAGACAAAGGTAAAAGAGAATTATGAAGCAAAAAAGAAGACCGATTCTAGTCATGCAGGTAGCCTATATAATGACTATGATTATTTAGTCTATGCTGGTGTGAATGATTTCTTTATGGATAGTGGGGCAAGTTCTTGGAGTAGAAGAGATATAGTGGAAGCGAAGCTTCTTTGGGGCGCGAAGGTCCATGTATTATGCAATGATGAAATAAGAGATGTAAATGTAATGCTATGTGACGGTAAGGCTACGGCCGATGGTTTGGGCGTAGAAATGATAGTCTACAGATCTCCAAATACAAGCTCGATGGAATCCTTTGCTCGCTATACAAATAATAACGATATCTGGGATAGCATTCGTGGCAGTGCTCCTGACGGTAGCCTTGTAAAATTCAATGATACTAATCCAGATCTTCAAGAATTGAGAACGTTCAAGCATCGTGACGTTTCTTTCTGTGTTGAGCCGGGCGATGGCATGAGTAGCTCTGGCGGCATGCGTATGGTGACAATTGACGGTGATGGAACAGGCGAAAACGCGGTACGCCTAATCGAAGCTGATTCTGAGGAGAACGAATGCAACAAATAAAAGCACGAAAGACGAAGAAAAACGGTCTGAATAAGAAAACTCGCTACGGCGATACGATTGTTGAGGCTATTATTGCAATCTCAATCTATTCAATTGTTGCAGTTTTGGCTCTCGGTATGATGAACAGTGGGCTTTCTCGAGCTCAGAAAAACCTTGAAAGCACGATGTCTCGTCTCGCGATCGATACGCAATCTGACTCTCTCAGGTATATATACGAGGCTTATATAACAAGCCTAAAGAGAGACAGTTCTACTGAAGGCGATTTCTTTTCTAAGATTTGGAAGACAAAATGGAGCGGTTCTGGCACCCCGCAGCCAGTGCTGTATTCTGTTGACGCTGGGCTTAGTAATGTAAATGACGCTAGTAGCTGCGAAGAAGCGATAGCGAATGACCGCGCAATGTATCCGGTTTTTGTCTTGAATCCGCGAGCGCTTATGTCTGTTGAACGTTATAGCGATTGGGGAAGCACGGGATATTACGGTTTTGATAAGTCTTCTGGACAGGCAACCTGGAACACGATTGTTGAAAATGTAGTCGTTTTTGATAAAAAAGATGCAGCTGGCAGTGTCTCTTCTGACCCAAACATTAAAGCTGCACCACTTTATCCTCGTTTAGTGTATAGAACTATGAATGGTGATGACGCAAAAATACCTGATGTCGACCCTGGCTATGGCATGAACATTCTGTCGGGTAATGGTGGTACGAGTGGTGTAGTGGCAGCTGACGGCACCGAAGAAACAACTACTTATCTACAATCGAACGTTTTAGGAAAATCTGAGGGTGTTTGGGTTTTTGGCGTATATCGTAAAATTGGCGAAGGCGCAACCCAGGATACTTATGATTTCTATATTCGTACTTGCTGGAATGCAGTTGGTTCTAAGGCTCCGTCGACGACTTCTACTGTAGTACGTCTCTATGAGTATAAGGAGGAAGATTAATATGAAGGGAAGCAAAAAGAAAGCCTTCACGCTCATTGAACTAATGCTTGCAGTTGCCTTTATTGGTACATTGCTTCTTTCTGTTGCAATGCTAGCAATGCAGCTTGTGAATATGTATACAAAAGGTGTCGCCATGCGCTCTATAAACGCAATTGGTGGAGACATTGCCGACGATCTAAAGCAGACTATTACCTCTTCTACGAAATGGAGCGAATCTATTGATCCGGTAGATACTGGTGAGGGGTATAACAAGAAAGCTGTCGATAACGCAAAAGCGAAGTACTATGCGTATGATGAAAAAGGCTATGGTATTTTTTGTACGAACAGCTATACTTATATCTTTAATTATCAGTCCGCAATGCTAAAATATCGCGAAACTGGCAACACGAGCAGTACGGATTATCTGCTAATCAAGACAAGCGATAGTGATGTCCGTCCATATGGTCTTGCTCGTGTGAAAGACTCTTCGGCGGTTCTGTGCCAGTCCGCGAAGGCATCTGGCGGCAGTGGCGCTTTCTTTACTCCGCAAGTAACGATTGGGTCGGAGACGACGACTTATGACGGCGTAGAATCTAGCAATACTATTAAAGTTGATCCGAAAGACTTGACTGTGCTGTTGGACGGAAACGATAGTAATGATGGCTCCGACCTAGAGCTTTATGATTTCTCCGTTATGCACGCAACAAAAAACAATCTGACAGGACAAGCATTATTCGATGTTAGCTTTGTACTCGGTACGATGCGCGGCGGTATTAATGTTATGAGCTCGAGCAACTACTGTAGCCAAAAGGCCGAAGGTGCGAGCGAAGCAGCTCAAAATATGGCTAATGTTGGTATGAGTTACTGTGCAGTTAACCGCTTCGAGGTGACGGTTCGTCAAACTGGTAATGCTGGTATATAATAGGAATAACTGGAGGTAAAAATGTCGAAAAATAGCAAAACTAAGCAAGGTATGGCGTCTATATACATTGTCGTATTTACGACTTTGTTGATTAGTATTATTACGCTTAGCTTTTTGCGCATTATGCTTTCCGAGTCTGGCCGTACTTCCAGAGACACTCTTTCTGATTCTGCCTACAACTCCGCTCTTGCTGGCGTCGAGGATGCAAAAACGGCATATTCCTTATATCAGAAAGCCTTGGCTGGCGAGACTACTGGCGTGCCAAGTGATCTCAAGAAAACCCTAGAAGAGGCAGAAGATAATGACTGTGATCTTGTGCGTAGGGCATTGGGAGGGGACGTTAAAGAAGACGAATATAAGATCGACGACGATATTACTGACCAGGCCTACACTTGTGTAACGATGTCTCTTGAGGGGAATTTTGAAGGCTTGATTACAAAGGACGATCCTGCGCTTGTCGTCCCGCTGAGAAGTAAGAATAGCATGAGTTCCCATAACGCAAAGGATATAGCTGCCGTAAAAATCGTCTGGCATGACCAGAATTCAAACGCCAATAATAACGATATTCCTTCGAGTTATGATTTTAACAATGGCGACAAAAAGCTAACTAGCAAAGCAGAAGGTATCTTCGGCAAGATGGGTATGCAAAGTGATTCTTCTGCCGTTGATCTAAATGCGCTAAATGTAATGCTGGTTCAAAGCGGTCTAGGCGATACGAATCCGAACTACTATGCTGCTAATGGCGGCCAAACAAATAGGGGCTATCTAACCTTGGTGCCTTATGGTGACGGTACGGAGGCGGGTGTATTTACGGTTTCGTCGCAGGAAATGATTGATTCTGCAGACAAAACAATCAATCAGCCAACAGCGGTCAAGTGTAGTAATGAAAATAATGTTCGTTGCGAAGTGAAGATTGGTATTCCTGAACCAATTGGCGGCCCTGATCGTGATCCAGAAAACTTCTTCTTGGTTCTGTCTAAGGTTTATGCTGATCCAGACCTTGTTGTAACCGTAGAGATGCTAGACGCAAGTGATACTGTGATTAACTTCTGGAATGTCCAGCCAATTGTAGACGCAACGGGTCGTGCAGGTGATCTTATGCGTCGCGTTGAGGCTCGCCTCGGCACAAAGAATGGTGCTGATCTCCTTCCAACTGCAGAGCTCAGTGTTAACGGAAATATCGAGAAGAACTTCTATGTCACGAAGAACTGTATTCAGGGCGTAGCGAAGTGTGACGATTCTCATACAAACTAATTCCGAGACGATCATCAAAAATCCCCAATTATCATTGGGGATTTGTTTTGCAACTAATATGGTCCCCGAGGCAGGACTTGAACCTGTACGTTATTGCTAACACTAGCACCTGAAGCTAGCGCGTCTGCCAATTCCGCCACTCGGGGATAAGATAATTATATCACCTCTAAAAGGGGATAGAGAATGCATAGTATAGGCCCAGATGGTATAATTGAACTATGAAACGCTTTTATACGGATGGTTCCGCAATTCCTAACCCTGGCGACGGTGGTTTTGCTGTAATTCTTGATGGTTCTCCAGTTGCACTAGGCAGCGAGAAAAACTCTACGAATATCCGTATGGAGGCTAAAGCCCTAATTGCCGCATTTGGTCTTGCCGAAGCAGGCGATGAGATTATCACGGATAGTGAATTCTGGATTAATGTCGTGACAAAATGGGCTCCAACTTGGGAACGCAATGGCTGGAAGAAGAAAGGTGGCGAGATTAAGAACCTAGATCTTGTCCAAGAGCTATATGCTGCATATAAGGCTAATCAGGGCGTAAAACTTCAGTGGACGCGTGGCCACGTTGGTACTGATGGCAACGAGCTTGCCGACGAGTGGGCAAACAAAGCTCGTGCGGGTGCAACTATTGTAAATGGGGAAATAATCGAGGGTTAATAAAGAAAGAGTTTATGAAAAAGGCAATAATTAAAACGAAAATTCATAGCCGTGTGGGCTTTTTCGAAACTCTAGATAGTATTGGTTTCAATTTTGAGCCAGATTATTGGCAGCATGATCGTATTTTTGTGCCAAAGAACTATGACCGCAATCGTGCTTATCCACGCCTCTCGCTTCGTACTGTTGTGCGAAAAGACGGCGAAACGCTCTATGCGCTCGTTATGCGCCAGCATTTTACTCAAAACAACCTAGATATTATTAATCGCACGCTTGTAGGGGATTATACGGAGGCTGCACATATTCTCTATAGCCTAGGCTACGAATTCAAGGCCGAGGTCAGCCGTCGCCGTAGCGAGCTTGCTATGGGCGAAACGGTTCGTATTTATGTAGATAAAATCGATGGCCTTGATGGCTATTATGCGAAGATCGAGACAATTCTAGACAAGAATGAGACTCCAGACGAGGCTCGTGAAGATTTAATCCAGAGCTTTCATGTTCTTGGTGTGGAAGATGTAGTGCCGATTAATAAGACTTATGGCGAGCTAGTAGAATCTGCTGCTCATGATATCGAGGATATTCCAGAAACTGGCCATAATGGCCTCAGCGATACAAACTCGCAGATGGGTGAAGGCCACCTATCTATTAGATAATCCAAAAGCAACAAAAATCCCCAGACGAACTGGGGATTTTTTATAAACTATTTAGCTTCTTTTGTTGCAGCTTTTTTGGTTGTAGTTTTCTTTGCTACTGGCTTCTTTGCTGCGGTAGTTTTCTTTGCAGTCGTAGCCTTGGTTGCAGTTTTCTTAGCAGCTGCTTTCTTTGCTGGCTTTGCGCCAGATAGAGCTTTTGCTAGTTTTGCAAGATTTGCCTTGCGGCGGCTAGCAGTGTTCTTCTTGATAAGGCCCTTCTTGTAAGCCTTGTCGATAGCGGACTGAGCGGCGGAAAGATTCTTTGCGCTTGGGTCTTTTGCGACAGCCTTGCGGGTGCTTGTGATCTCTTTCTTAATCGCTTCGTTCTTAGCTTTGCGCTTGATAGCTTGGCGCGCAGCTTTCTTCGCAGATTTAATAATCGGCATTAAATTCTATTCCTTTAAATATTATTTATACAATTAATTACATATTATAAGCTAAAATTCTCTAAAAGTAAAGGGTAACCCCTGTTGTACCCTGTTGTTATCTTAAAACCTTAGTTGTACCCCTTGCAAAGCTCTTGTGCTTATGCTAATCTAGGCTTATAAAAGGTCAAAAATAAAAAGAGAAAACATGGCAAACGATAATAATAAGGGTAAGGGCACCCCTAATATCTTGACGCAAGTCGCGAATCGTATCCGCGAATGCAGCAATGTCTTGGTTGCCCTTTCAAAGAATCCAAGCATCGATGAATTAACGGCCGCACTCGGTCTAACTTTTGTACTAGATAAGATGGGGAAGCGTGCAACTGCAATCTTCTCTGGAGATATCCCAAACATCATCGAGTTTTTGCAACCAGAAAAAACCTTCGAGCAGAACACGAACAGTCTTCAGGATTTCATCATTGCTCTAGACAAGGAAAAGGCTGACCATATTCGCTACAAGATTGATGGCGACTATGTTAAGGTCTATATCACTCCATACAAAACCACCATCTCCGAAAAGGATATGGAATTTAGCCATGGTGACTTTAACGTTGACCTAGTTATCTCTTTGAATGTTGCAAGCGCCAAGGATCTTGATGGTGCTTTAACTGAGTATGGCAGAATCATGCATGACGCTAGCTCGATTAATATTTCTGCCGCCGCTCCTGGCAAGTTTGCTGATCTTGAATGGGGCAGCCCAGAGGCTTCCTCTATCTCTGAAATGATTTCCATCCTCTCGAACGAGCTACGCGAGCCAGATAATCCTCTAATGGATAACAATATTGCAACGACTCTTCTTACAGGTATTATTTCTGCTACAAATCGCTTCTCGAACGAACGCACGACTGCAGATACTTTGGCTACGGCTTCTGCTCTTATGGCAGAGGGCGCTGATCAACAGCTTATCTCTAAGAATGTTCCAGTAGATATTTTAACTCAAAAGCCAGAGCCGAAAGAAGAACCAGAAGAAAAGAAAGAAGAATCAAAGGAAGAAAAAACTGAATCGGAAGAAAAATCAGAAGAGAAATCTGAACCTGAGTCAGAAAAGAAAGAAGAGCCTGCCAAACCAGTAGACCCAACCGATTTCGCAATTTCTCACCAGGCCGAAAAGAAGGAAGAAAAAGTTGAAGCTCCAGCTCCAGAAATCCCAGCTCCAGAAACGCCGGTAGAAGAAAAGCCAGTTGAGGCTCCAGAACCTCCAGTAGAGGAAGATAATAAAGATATCGCAATTCCGAAGCCAGAGCACAAGACTGAGCTAGAAGAGCGCCCAGAAAACAAAGTCAACGAAGATGAAGCTGCGGCTAAGCAAGCCGAGGAAAATAACGATATCAAGCTTGATGATGACGATGGTGGTGCAAAGCGCAATATTGCTCCACTTGATCAAGCCATGCTGCCGCCTGAACCGCCAAAAGATTATGCTCAGATGCTAGATACTGAGCTCAAGGCTTCTGGTGCGGATAAAATGTATGTTCCGTCATCTGTTGATGATTCTCCAACGCTTAGGAGTACGGATCCAGCTCCAGCTCCAATTGCTCCGCCAAGCAATGTCGAAGTTCCGGCTGCAGAGATTGGCCCGTCTGGCATTTTGCCGCCTCCGCCAGTTCCGCTCTCCGCTATGATGCCGCCATCAAGCCCTGAACCAGAAGAACCTAAGGATATATTTGAAGAAGCCGGAAGCTATATTCCAACCCCATCTGTTCTTGACGAGAGCAAGTCTGCTCCAAAGGAAGCTCCTACTAAAGAGGCTCCAGTTGAAACTCCAGCTTCAGCCCCAGCAGAACCAACTCCTGCTCCAGCAGAGGAAGTTGGCCATATCCCGACTGCAAATGAAATTGTCGCAAAACTTCAGAAAGAAAAAGCTGAGCAACAGAAAAAGGCTGCCGAGGTTCCGGTTATGCCTGCCGTAAAGTTGCAGATTCCAAGTCAGCCAACCGCTCCAGCGTTAGCGGGTGCGGCTAGTGCTCCAGCAACTCCTGCCGCTCAGGCTCCTGTAGCCACTCCAGCTCCTTCGGCTCCAGCTGGCGCATCTTTGGCTCCACGCCCGAGCACTCCGCCTACTATTTCTGCCGCTTCGGTTCCTGGCGCCAATTCCGCTAGCGCCGCTCCAGCTCCGTCCCCAGCTCCAGCACCTACGCCAAGCACGATCCAGGATGATCCTGGCGCCTTCCATATTCCTGGAATGTAGGTAAATATGAATCTGTTTTGTGATGTAGACGGTACTTTTTGGCAGCACAGCGATACGGACTTTGTGCAGTACAAAAGAAATATCGAAGCTGTTAAACGCTTTCGTGTCGCCGGAAATATCTTTGGCTTCGCAACTGGCCGCGGCAAGCCTAGTATGCTCCGGAATTTTCCAGACTATATAGAAAACGCAGATTATCTGGTAGTAGATAACGGAAGCTTTGCTGTAGATATTGAAAAAGACAAGCTCATTGGCGAGATAGTTTTTGAACCGAGCGAGCTCAAGAGGATTATAGATATCGCTACGAGTTTTTATTCAGATAATCGAATGGCGATTTCTTATCACGGCTATACGCAGGAGTATCGCTTTCCGATCGCTCCGATAGGGAAGGTTCGTTTATGGCTGCTTAGTGATAGCCTAATCGATCCACTAATAGATAAGATTAGCTCTGAGCTTGGTGGTGACAAGATAAAAATGCATCACGAACGCCATGCTGTAAAATCTAGCCTTTCTTGGGTTGGTAGTGAATATGGCGCATTTATAAATGTGATGCCTTTTGAATCTGGAAAAGAAGAGGCAATATCTAGACTAGTCAAGAGTGAAAAGCTACAAGGCGAGATGATTGTCTTAGGTGATGACCTTAATGATATTGCCATGATCAGGCGCTTCAATGGCTATGCAATGCGAGATTCTCATCCAAAATTACTTCAAGAAGTAACGGAAGATCATATCGTAGATAGTCCAGAAGAGTTAATAGATAAACTACTAGAGAAATAAAAAATATCCTCGAATCGAGGGTATTTTTAGTGAAAATTCAAATTATGGTCGGGGTTAGCAGGCTCGAACTGCTGACCTCGCGCTCCCAAAGCGCGCGCGCTACCAACTGCGCCAAACCCCGTCAATAGAGGTATTATATCACAACTATGTTAAAATATAAAGCATGAAACAGTTCTTTCTTGAGAGACGTCGACTTTTCTGTCTTTTGGCTCCAGCGCTGTTTGGTCTTGTTTATCTATTTTTATGTGTAACTCATCTGGAACAATCTGTTAATTTGGGCGAATCACAAAACGTCTACATGACTCGTTTTGGTGTTTTTGAGGCTATAAAAAACGCTCCGCAGGGTGCAAATTTGCCATTTTATTATCTTGTCCTAAAGATTATTGGACGGGACATTTACTCGCTTCGCTTGCTATCTGCAGTACTCGGCGCAGCTACAATCTTCTTTATTTTTAAGTGGACAAAATACAAATATGGTGCAAAAGCCGCAATTCTTGGCGCACTTTTTGTGGGCATCTGCCCGTTCATGATTCATTCTGGTCAAAGCATTCAGGTAAATACCCTAATAATCTTGGAGGCTTTCGCTTCGCTATATTTCTTGCAGCTTGCAATTGATACAAAAGAGAAGAAATGGTGGGTAGTCTATGCAATTATTCTCTCGCTCGGGCTCTGGACTCATCTATCATTTGTTTTGGTCTGGCTTGTTCAATTAATCTATGCTGCTTCGATCTACAAAAAGGAATTCTTTGGCAAGAAGCTATTTCTCCTGTTTGCAGTTCCGATTTTTGCATTTTTGCCTTGTGTATTTATGCTAAACTTTAGCTCTGTCTCGGAAACGAGTCTAAATACTCTAACAGAAACTCTTACTGAGATGACGCTCTATTCTTCTACGAACGAAACCAAGGCACTCTCGTTACTTCTTTTGCTCGCTAGTATTGTCGCACTTGCTTATCTGTTTGTAAAGACAAAGAAAAAGGCGGTTGCGCCAGTCTTGCTAATCGCTATGCCAGTATCATTGCTCGCGGTTTTATCTATTATTATCCCTGCTATCTCGTTCTCGTCGGAAAGCCTAGCGGTCGTTCCGGTATCTATCTGTCTACTGATCGCAATTCTTTTATCTATCCAAATGAATAAGCGTGTCAAGAAAAACTATCAAAGCCGAAGAAATCTAAGAATTATTATCTGTAGTGTTATCTTCGTTTCTATTTCTGCTCTCGGTATATACAACGTTTTTGAAAAGGGTAGTTTTGATTTTGAATCAAATTCCCGCCCGGCTGCCAGCTTGCTCTACAAAAACATTGAAGCGTTGAGTCACGGTAAGGAAGCCATTGTTACTTCTTCTGAGGAACTATATTTTGAGCTTAGTGCTTATGAAACTTCGGCGCACCCAGTCTACTTGCTTGGAGACAGTCAGATTGCAAATCGAATCGACAGCATAGAAGACATGAATAATTTCTGGTTCGTCTCAATGAATGAAGATGCTTTCCCGAATGATAATCTAGAAGTGGTCGAAGAGGCTACCTTAAATCTAGATAAATATTCCCCTAGTTATTCCTTGCGCAAGCTATCCGCTAAGTAGTTTCGTGATATAATAACCCTTATCGGGGTGTGGCGCAGTTGGTAGCGCGCGCGGTTCGGGACTGCGAGGTCGCCCGTTCAAGTCGGGTCGCCCCGACCATTTAATGAGTTTTTAGGAGTTTTAATGCCAGAATACAAGAAAACGGCTAACAAAAAGCCAAACAAAAAGAAAACGAACAAAGTAGCAAACGGTTTCCGTCTTGTTGTTTTTTGGCTAATAATTCTTTGTATTGGTGGCGGCCTATTCATGACCCTTTCGGGCGGTGAAGGCGGCGCAGAAACCGAAAAAGATATTACTACTGTCCTTGGCTACGCTAACGAAGAGAAGCTCGACACGATTATTGTCCGTGGTAACGAACTTCATGTTATCCCTCGTGATGGCCAAGATTTGCCAAGAATGGTATCTAGAAAAGATGGTTCTGGCACGCTCCAGGAGCAGGGTTTCGAAGAGGCGATTACTTCTGGTAAGGTTAAGATTAAGATTGAAGAAAACGTCGATATTATGGGCACTATCCTAGATATCGGTATGATTGTCCTTCCTGTCGTCTTTGTTCTACTGTTCTTGAGTTATATGATGCGTCAGGCTCAGAGCATGAACAACCAATCCATGGGCTTCGGCAAGGCTAAGGCTCGCCTCTATGGCAACGAAAAGAAGCGTGTTACTTTCAATGATGTTGCTGGCAATGAAGCTGCAAAGCAGGATTTGTCCGAAATCGTAGATTTTCTAAAGAGTCCAAAGAAATACGAAAAGCTTGGCGCGAAGATTCCACGTGGTGTTCTTCTTGCTGGTGATCCAGGTACTGGTAAAACTTTGATGGCTCGTGCTGTTGCTGGCGAGGCAAATGTTCCATTCTTCTCGATCTCTGGTTCTGAATTTGCTGAAATGTTTGTCGGTGTTGGTGCATCCCGCGTCCGCGACCTCTTTGATAAAGCCAAAAAGAATGCTCCAAGTATTATCTTCATCGATGAGATTGATGCTGTAGCTCACAAGCGCGATGCAAGAGGTGGCGCTGGTCGCGAAGACGAGCAGACTCTAAACCAGATTCTTGTCGAGATGGATGGTTTCGAAAATGAGACAGGCGTTATTGTTATCGCCGCAACAAACCGCATCGATATGCTAGATAAGGCTTTGCTACGCCCAGGCCGCTTCGATCGCCATGTCAATGTTACTCTTCCAGAGCGCAAAGACCGTGTCGAGATTCTAAAGGTTCACTTCAAGAACAAGCCAATGGCAAAGGATGTAAAGATTGATGCTCTTGCTGCAAAGACCGCTGGTTCGAGTGGTGCTGATCTTGCAAACATTGCAAACGAAGCTGCTATTGCCGCTGCGCGCGCAGGTCGCGAAGAAATTACAAATGCAGATATTACTGAAGCCTTCGAGCGCATCGCAATTGGTCCAGAACGCAAGTCCAAGGTTATGAATGACCAAGAGCGCAAGATAACGGCTTATCATGAAGCTGGCCACGCAATCGTTGGTCACGTCCTTCCGGATTCCGACCCAGTTCACAAGATTACAATCATTCCACGTGGCCATGCCGGCGGTGTAACTTGGTTCCTACCTCCAGAAGATCGCAGCTACAAGAATGTTTATGAACTAAAAGATATTCTCGCTCGCGCAATGGGTGGTCGTGTTGCAGAACGTATTATGTTTGGTAAAGATGGCGTAACGACTGGCGCAAGCTCTGATCTTCAGCATGTTGCAGAGCTATCTCGCGAGATGGTAACGACTGAAGGTCTTGGTAATAAGCTACGTGATCAGGTATTTAATTCTGACGAAGTAAACTTCTTTGGTGATCGTGCAAGAAACTATTCCGAGAAAACTGCAGAAGTTATCGATCAGGAAATCGCTGATCTTGGCGCCGAAGCAGACAAGCGCGCAGAAGTTGTCCTAAAGGCAAACATGAAGAGTCTAGATATCTTGGCGAACGCTCTTCTAGAGAAAGAAACGCTCGAAGAAGACGAGGTTGTAAAATTGCTCGAAGGCGCAACTCTTCCAGAAGAAGCAAAACTTCACAAATAATAATTGGAGACTGGGGCTAAAACGGCTCCAGTTTTTTGTTGTAAAAAATGTTAAAATAAAAAGCATAAGGAGTATAAATGCAAGATCAAAATAATTTAGGTCAGGCAGCTCAGCCTACCCAAAGCGTTACGGTAAATAACGCATCTCAAAAATCATCAAAAGGTGCAGTGGTTGCCCTTACGGCAATCCTCGCGCTATTAGTCGGTTGTGGTGGTACTTTTGCTGCAATGAAGTTAATTGATAACGGCGAAAGCAAGACTAACTGTAGCGACAGCTCAAAGTCTGGTGATAATAATTCTGCAGAACCAAATGGCGCTCCAAATGTAGAAGATCAAAAATATGCAGAGAATCGCAATGCTTTTGAAGCTCTAAGGACATATATTGACTTCGATTATGATATTGTAGGTGGTATTCTTTATCCAATGCATTTGTTCCCAGGCTCTACATCTGAAGAGATTTCTTCTGAGCAGGTTGGAGATAATCTTGTAATCACAAATAAGTATAGCGGAATCGCTTATGACGACTTTATGACTAGAGCAAAAGCAAGCTATGCAGAAAGCGTAATCAAGACAAATCCTACTCTAGAAGATGACTGGTTTACTTATGAGAACTGTGATGGTTCTGTCTGTGTTAAGTATTACGGCGGTCTAGGCGGTATTATTCCTAAACATTATGTAAATATTGTAGAATTTACAAAGGTATCCGACGGCGTCTATGAACAGGTCGTTCATCAGGAGGATTATGTTGATGGTAGTGGCTTAGATAAGGTTTATGTCTATCGCGCTACCTTCGACGCGTCTGGTGTTATGACGAATATTACAAAGACTGAGAAATAGTCGTTTAAAAAAAGAGTAGCCCTCAAAAGCTACTCTTTTTGTATCTTATAGAATGGTATAATTATAGAGATTATGTTTAAGAAGCTCAGCAAGAAAAACCTAATCCTGATTCTTTCTGGCTTCGCCATGCTTCTAGTGCTAATCGTTGTGCTTTTTACAACAATCTTCAAAAAAGACGCTGAGCTTTATGTCTTGGTTGCTCCGAGCACGGCTACAATAAAAATTGATGGCCACAAGGTAAAAAATGGGCGCGTTCCAATTCGCTCTGGCGAGCATAAAGTAGTCGTTTCTGCTGACGGCCTAGAGACGAAAGAACAGAGCTTTACTGTTTCTAAAGGCGAAACAAAATCTCTAAACCTATATCTAACAGGTCAAAACAATAGCTTTGATTATTACAAATATTATCCAGATGAAATTGAAAACTTGGCGCTAGTTGTGGATGGCGACGAGGCTACCGAGGCGGTTTCTAAGCTTCGTCATATCGTTACGATTAGAGAATTGCTTCCCTATACGATTGGCTATGATTCTGGCAAGAAAACTGCAACTTTGAGCCTCGGCGAAAAATGTTCGAAGGCTTTCTGTCTCAAAGAAACAGACGAAAATACGGATATGCAAAAGCAAATGCGCGAAGAAATAAAATCCCTTGGATATAACGCTGACGATTACGAAATAATCTACGAAAGAATTGATACGGTCGAGGCAGAAATAGAATGAAAAAGATAATAATATTTGCAATGTCTCTACTATTAGCAAGCTTCGTGGCGAGTCCAATTTTGGCGGCTTCCGAAGAAGATTTAATTAAAAACGACGTCTTGCTTTATGATCCCGCCGTCTGCAATGTTGAGGATAGCTCGATTCGCTCGCATGTGATAGATGAGGAATTAATTGGTCTATCTACACTCCAGAAAAAGTGGATCGACGAAAACCATGGAATCGCACAAAATCTATCTGTAGAATTTGGCATTCCTTGGGAAGCCGTGATGGCTCAGAGTATTGTAGAGTCTACTGCCGGTACGAGCTATTTTGCCACGATGCGCAACAACTTTTTTGGGCTCGGTGCTTACGATTCAAATCCAGACAATGCTTACTATTACGATAATCTAGAGGCTGGTTGGCGTGGTTATTTTGAACTAATCCAGCAAAACTATAAAACCTATGGCGCCAAGGGTGTCTTTACAAAAGAAGTCATGACTGACCCGTATAAATATCTTGAGGCTATCAAGGCTGCTGGCTATGCGACTGATCCAAATTATGTTGCCAAGGTGTCGAACTATATTGATTATGTCGTTGCGCGCTCTATGCAGCTTGGCTGGCTCAGCTCTGCGGAACTAGCAGAAAGCAACGAGAGAATGAGTGAGCATGCCAATCAGAATAGCTACTCAAAAGATAATGTTAACTATATTCAGAATACGGTTCTAAGCAACGATTGCTCTTGTTCGGACAGCTCAAAATCTTCTGGTACACGCTTTAATGATGGCTGGATTGTTGGCGATAGTGTAAATGGCTTCCATAGAGAAGAAGTCATGGGTACAAGCAGAGAATACTCTCTAAAAGCTAGCGACTATGGCATGACTTTTAAAGCTTCGAACAAAACCAATGGCGAGAAAAAAGCGTATAAAATTGTCGTGAGTGCTATATCTCCAAAAGACAACAAAATTGGCGAAATTTCGAATTATAGCAAGCTTTACGATGGCTATTATCCGCATATTACGGTAGATTTGTTTTCTAAACGCACGGTACAACACTTCCCGATCAACAAGTCCGCTGCCTACTCGAAAGATTCGAACCGTGATGGTGTGATTTATATTACTCTTGTCGGGGATTTATCTGTTAGCAGTGCATGGAATCTAGGTGATAATAATCTCTCCGCGCTCAATGATTATTCCTATGCTTCAAAGATTGTTCTAGGCGTTGCGGAGCAATATGGTATTACGAAAGATAAAATCGAGACTACTAACTCAAAGCTCCAAGAAATTGTCACGACTAACTTTAGTGACGAAATCACTAAGACTTATAAATGCATGACTGAGGCCGCCAAAAAGTCTGGCCTAGAAGAGCGCGAAATGAAGCGAATTATTAAACATTACAATTCCTCCTCTGTGTCTGCGGAAGATTGGAATTTGCCGCTCGGGGCTAAAAATAACGACACGAGTCTCGTTGCCTACTTTGTTCAGCGCTTCACGAATCTTGGTAAAGTTGACCGCGATTGGGGTTTGCCGCGCGACGTAACAAAGAAACTCTCTGATGATTATCCTCAATTTTCTACTGGCACAGAGGTAAAACCCCTCGCAGTCTTTAGTGTTACGGATGACAGTATTAAGTGTGGAGATTACTCCTGTGGCCATACAGGAATTGTGCTTGGCTTCAAGGACAACCTGGTCTATACAATCGAGGCGGACTATCCAAATACTTCAGCAAAGATCAAAAAACATCCAATCTCATATTTTGAAAACAGCGCCAATGGAGTAACTTTTGTATATCTCGAGTCGGAAATTAACCAGGAAGAATTCAATGTGGGAAAACAAGGTAACTAGTTCCAAACAGGCGGTAAAAAAGACTTCGGAAGAGAAGCAGACGAAGGCTGAAGAAGAAAAGAAGCCTCATTTTGTGATGCCTCGCAAACTTAAAAAGATAATTACTATCTTCTGTGTAATTTTAATTGTCTCCTGCCTGTTTGCTGGTATTGTCTCGAATTTTAATTTCAAGAAGCTGAACGTCGAAGGATTTAATGGTGAGTTGCTCAATATCTCTTCTTCGTCTCAGGCACTCGCTCAGCAAGAGATTAATAAAATTGTTCTTCTAAACACTGGTAACAAGAATGCGAAAGCTACCTTTACGGTGCGTGAGAAAAAGGATGGCGAATATGTTTACCAAGCAGACAACGAAACTAAGCAGGGCTACGCTAGCTTCTATATTGATAGCGAAGATTTGCAGCTATCTCTTCTCGTTCAAACTCAGTGGGCAATCGGCTTCTTCACGGAAGAAGCTGGCGGTACTCCTGCACGCGTAAGTTGTGCCGAAAAAGAGCATAGCAAATATCCAGAATCTACTTGTGTGGACATTATTTCGGATAGCTATTTGTGGGGAACGAATGTTCTAGATAACTTCGCTCTGCTAAAGGCGGAAAAATATGGCAGCATGAACGAAACGAATCTTTTGGTTCTTAGAGAAACGCTTAAAAACTATCTAAAGAAATTCGAAAACAATCTGGATTCGATTTTGATTGCGCCTCGCTCCATTGTTAAAAATGGCAATAATGTTTCCGCAATTATTGAGACGAACAACGAAAAGAGCTATCAGCTCGTAATCGAAAATGTAGATAAAGAAATAACAATCGTCTTGAAATCTGACGACAGCGAGCTTCTTCATTATGATTCAAGCAAGATAAAAACTGCTTCACGTCACTTCTTGTTGCTCAAGAATTATCTTCCTGCTGAGATTGAACTAGATGACGGAACTGCTATTGCGATTCGTTTTGCGGGTGGCAAAAAGTTGAATGCAAACGTCGAAAACTGCGCCCTGGAAAAAGATGCAGGCATGACGAAAAAGCATATTAATGAATGGATAAAACTGCAAGGGTTTAACCCTGAAGATTTTGAAATTAACGTTATAAAACACTGCGAAAAATAAGCATTGTCTAAGTGATAAAACTGGACTGAATGGTATAATAAGAACATGCCGCGAAGAAAGAACTATGTACGCTCAGCAGTTTCTGCTGCTAATATGAAATTGTCAGTCAAAGCTGCATCTTTGGTTCTTGCTTCGTCTACTTTGGTTTCGGCGCTTCTCGGCATTTTCCGCGATCGCTGGCTAAACTCTATGTATTACGACACCTACCCGGAAGGTCTCGATGCTTATACGGCGGCCTTCACGGTTCCAGATTTTTTGTACTTCGTTATTACGTCTGGTGCTCTTTCTGTGACATTTATTCCTATTCTTAACGAACGCTTGGTCGCGAAGAATAGAAAATCTGCCTGGGAACTCAGCTCTAGTACGCTAAACTTCTTGGCACTTCTCTGCTGTGTTGCTTCGATTCTTATCATGATTTTTGCCGACCCTCTAGTTCGCTATGTTGTTGCCCCGGGTCTTAATGAATCCTCGATGTCACTCGCAATCAACATGATGCGTGTGATCGCAATTAATCCATTTCTATTCTCGATTACTACTGTTCTAAACAGTATGCAGCAGGCAGTTGGCCGTTTTGTCTTTTGCGCTGCCGCTCCGGCCCTATATAACATTGGTATTATTGTTGGTATCCTAAGCTTCACAAAGGGCATTAATATCTTCGGTATTCAAATTTTCGAAGGTGGCATCATGGGTGTAGCAATCGGTGTCGTCTTTGGCGCTTTGCTTCAGTTGATTGTTAGCGTGATTGGTCTCATTGGCCTAGGCTTTGATTACAACTTCAAGATTTCGTGGAAGAACCGCGGTTTTAGGACCGTATTAAAGCTCCTTCCAACTCGTTCTCTCGATCAGGGCATCGACTACGTTACTGGTATCGTAAATACCAACCTTGCTTCTCATATGGGCGAGCAGTCAATCCGTGCCTATCAACAGGCTTCGAGTCTCCAGCTTATGCCGGTAAACCTAATTGGCGTCGCTATTTCTACTGCCTATTTCTCGAAGCTTAGCGAGGATGCTGCGAAGGGGAAGAGTAGCAAAGATAACTCGGCCTTTATTGAGACTTTCTGTAAGGCACTCCGTTCTATTGTTTGGATTGCGATGCCTATCGCGGTGCTTGTATTCTTTGAACGTGGTTACGTTGTAAACTTTATCAAGAACGGTGGCGATCCAAAGATTGCTAGCGTCTTAGGCTCCTTTGTCTTAGCAATTTTTTGTCAGTCCGTATTTCATATTGCTTCGCGCGGCTTCTATGCACGCCAAGATGCAAAAACTCCGTTTATTATTTCCGTTGTCGCCTTCGTATTCTGGCTAATCGTGGTGTTTGCTTTGAATGCTCTTGGCTTTGGTCCGGATGGCTTGGCTTATGCCGTCTCGCTCTCGGCATTGTTCGAGGTTACGGTTCTTCTAATTTTCCAGAATAAGGCCCTAGATAAAAAGATCTTCACGCCAAAACTTTGGGGTGCTCTTGCTAGGATGTTGCTCGCCGCAGCTTGTGCTGGTGTAGTCTGCTATATTATGACTCGCCTGTTACCACTCCGTCAGGCAGATAACTCCTTCCTCGAAACCTTCCCGAAGTTCTGTGTTATCTCCTTTGTGAGTGTTATAGCTTATGTGATTGCCTGTACCATCCTTCGCCTTGAAGAAGTTAAGCCTATCTATGCTGGACTAAAGAAAATCCTATTTAGTAACAATATCTTCAAGAGTCAGAAGAAATAGAGAATAATAAAAACCAACAAAAAGCCCGCTTATAAAGCGGGATTTTTGCAATCTAATTATTCTTCAGATTTATCTTCGGATTTCTTTTTGAAATCTTCGATTTTGTCCTTGGCTGCGTCCTTGAGCTTTTCTGCTTGCTCGCCAACCTTCTTGCTGGCTTCCTGACCTTTCTTGATAGCTTTCTTGCCGCCTTCTTTAAGGTCTTTTCTGGTTTCTTTGCCAGATTTTGGAGCCAGTAGTACGCCAGCGATTGCGCCAGCGGCGGCGCCTAGGATTGCGCCAAGAGCGAATTTGCCACCTTTGCCTTTGCAGCTGCAATCGTTGCAGTCACAGTTATCGCAATTACTCATCTTTATCCTCGCTTTCTTTGGAAGACTTGTCTTCCTTGGAGCTTACTCTCTTAGCAGAGTTGCGCTTTTTGCGTGCACTCTGCTTGTCCATGTAGTTGTCTACAAAATAACGAACTAAACCACCCACTGTTGTAAAATCGCGTACATTCTCCGCGATATCTCCAGCGGTTTCGGCAATATTCTGGCCTTGTAGCATGATTTTCTTGGCTTCTTTGGTGACTCCGATAAGTGCAATAATAAGCACGATTCCGAGAACTAAGAAGATAAATAGGGCTACAGACAAGAATATTACCAATATCCAGGCTGGTGCTTCCATATTACTGGTTTTCCTCCATGCTCATGAATTCCTGGTAAGCCTTGTAGAAGTTTGCTGGATCACCAGTAGTTAGCCATTTGCCCTTGCTCTTTGTAATGATGACGTCGCCGTCCTTGGTTAGGCGGGTAATAGCATCGACTGTCCAGAGCTCGTTGTCTAGGCCAGTATTGCCAGGAACAAGATACTTAAAGATATCTGGTGTGAGTAGGTAACGACCATAGGAAGTTAGATTTGATGGAGAATCTGCTGGAGTTGCTGGCTTTTCGACAATATGGTCGAGAGTCATCTTTTCCTTGTCTGCTAGAGCAATCATGCCATACTTCTTCCAAGTTTCTTCTGGCATTTCCTGAGCAGTAATGATTGCCTTTGCTTCTGGATTTGCCTTGTAGGCTTCGAGAAGAGTCTTTACGTCGCCTTCACCGAATACTAGGTCGTCGCTATATAGAGCAACAAAAGCTTCGTCTTCGTTTAGGTATGGCTTTGCGCTTACGATTGGGGAGCCGTTACCGTAAGGAAGGCTCTGGTCCTGCTCGATAACTGTAACGTCTGCCATGTCAAGAACTGCTTTAACGCTTTCGAAGCGATCGGATTTACCCTGAGAAGCAAGCTGTTTTTCAATCTTTTCTACTGGATTATTGAAGTAATCTTCGTAGATTGGCTTACCTTCAGGTGTTGCAACGATAATAATTTGCTTAATGCCAGCTGCGACACATTCTTCGACGACGTGCTGCATGATTGGTTTTGGGCCAAGTGGAAGCATAGCTTTTGGCACAGTCTTAGTAATTGGTAAGAAGCGGCTAGCAAAGCCTGCATCTGTAATTACTGCTTTGGTTGGCATTTTGTAGGACATATTTTCTCCTTTTATCTTTACGATAACTTCTTTTGAATTAACTTATTTACGGCGCCAGGGTTTGCCTTGCCCTTTGACTTCTTCATAACTTGTCCCACTAAGAAGCCAATCGCCTTCATTTCGCCGTTTCGGACGTCTTCTGCTGCCTTCTGGCATTCAGGGGCGGCCAAAACTTCGTTAATAATTTGCTCTAGCGCACCCTCGTCGTTTTCCTGCAAGAGATTCATTTCCTTAGCAAGCGCGTGTGGTGTCTTACTAGTGTTTTTCTTATTATACAACTGAATGAAGACTTCTTTACCAGCAGTTGAAGAAAGTTCGCTTTTTTCTACCATTTCGGATAGCTCGGCAAGCTCGGCTGCAGTTGCTAGAGAGAAATCTTTATCTAGGTTTTCTTCGGCAAGAAGAACACCAGAGAACCAGTGAGCGACGCGTGGTGCAAGCTTGATATTTTCTTCGCAAACTTCGGCTAGACGGCTAGCAAGAAGTGGATAGTTAAGGATCGCTTCACGTTCGCTGTTGTCGAGCTTGAGTGGCTCAAACTTTTCGCGATAAAAATCTGGCATTGCTGGCATTTCGCTAGCAACTTTGTCTACGTATTCCTGAGTCAAAACAACTGGTGGAATATCTGGTTCTGGCATATAGCGATAATCTGCTGCGCCTTCCTTGCTGCGCTGTCCGGTAGTCTTGCCGGTAGCATCATTCCAACCACGGGTTTCCTGAACGACTTTCTCGCCTTTTTCAAGCAAAGCGATCTGGCGAGCAGCTTCGTATTCTACCGCGCGCTCGACGCTGCGGAAAGAGTTCAAGTTCTTAACCTCGGTACGAGTGCCAAGCTCGTCGGTCTTGGAAACAGAAGTATTAACGTCAAAGCGCATGTTCCCCTGATAAAGGTCACCATTAGAGACACCTGCATAAATCATGAGGCGATGAAGCTCTTCGGCGTAAGCGCGTGCCTGGGCAGCAGAATGAATATCTGCTTCAGAAACAATCTCGATAAGTGGAGTACCAGCACGGTTTAAATCAACGAGAGAATAATCGTCGAAGTGAGTTAGCTTACCGGCATCACCCTCGAGGTGGGCATGATTAATGCGGACGTCTGGGAAGCCCTGAAGATGGATTACGCCTGCGCCAATAATTGGCTTGTACATCTGGGTAATCTGGTAACCAGCAGGGGAATCTGGATAGAAATAATGTTTGCGATCAAAGCGGCTTTCTAGACCAATCTTACAATTCATTGCAAGACCAGCCTGAACGGCTTTGTGGACAGCTTCTTTGTTAAGAGCTGGAAGCATGCCAGGAAGTGCGTAGTCGAATGGGCTAACGCAGCTGTTTGGTTCTTTGTCTACGGCATCATTATCTACGGCGCTAAAAAGTTTTGTCTTGGTATTTAGCTGAACGTGACATTCGATACCGACAGTAATCTTATATTCACTCATTAAATAGCTCCTAAATCTTTTAAGGCCTGTTTGTAGGTTTCGAGTGCGTGCGAAGCTTGAGCGTAGGTTGGCTCAAAATCTGGTTCGTGCGCGATCTCGTTGCGTAGCTTATGTGCGTGCCAGACGGCATTAAGCTGGCTAAATTTGGCTTTGCCAACTTTTTTCAATCTGTCACCCATTGTACGACCAGAAGCGCCAGTCTCGATAAGAGCGCGATCAAGGAGTTTGTCTCCGTTAATAATCGCCATGGCGCAGCTGCTTGGATTGTCTTTCTGTAAAGAATTCTGGATTCTTAGGAAATCAATCTGGTACTGCTCTTTGTCTAGCTTTGGGCTACGCTTCTTTGTAAGCTGGATAGTAATAAATAGCAAAATTGCTACAACAAGCACTGCGACTAGAAAGATTAGTGGGGTATTGTTCATTACTTAGCCTCACTGTCTTTGATTTGCTTTGCGATGCTAAGAAGAAGCTGATCGCTCTGGGCGCGACCAATTAGCTGAGCGCCAACTGGAAGGCCAGCTTCGGTTTCGCCAGCAGGAACAGATAGAGCTGGAAGGCCAGCCATGCTTGCTGGAACTGTCATAGCGTCTTCGAGATACATTGTAAGTGGATCGCTCGTCTTTTCGCCTAACTTGAAGGCTGGGGTTGGAGCGACAGGGCAAAGCAAAGCATCGTATTTTTCAAAAGCTTCATTATAAGCATTAATCAAGAGAGTGCGTGCTTTCTGGGCTTTAAGATAGTAAGCATCGTAGAAGCCAGAGCTTAGTACGAAGTTACCAATCATGATGCGACGCTTGTTTTCCTTCATAAAGCCTTCGTTGCGGCTATTTACAAAGACGTCGTCAAGGCCCTTAATGTTCTTGCTGCGAAGTGCATAGCGAACGCCATCGTAGCGGCTAAGGTTGGAAGCAACCTCTGCAGGCTGAACGACATAATAAATCGCAAGACCATACTTAAGGATTGGCATATCGAATTCTTCGATTTCGTAACCCTGAGCTTTAAGTTTGTCACCATATTCGCGAACAATCTTTGCAACCTCTGGGTCGATACCGTCACCAAAACAGTCACGAATCAAACCAATCTTTTTCTTAGCTGGTTTAACTTCGTCTAGGCTCTTGGTCCAGTAATCTGGCAAAGTTGTAGAATCTTTTGCGTCCTGGCCAGCCATGATGCCCATAACTAGGTCGACATCTTCGGCTTTCTTTGCAAAACAACCCATTGTGTCGGTAGAGGAGGCCATAGCAACAACGCCATAGCGGCTGACTGCGCCATAAGTTGGTTTAATGCCGTAAACGCCGTTAAAGCTAGCCGGCTGGCGAATAGAACCACCAGTATCTGAACCGAGGGCAAATTCTACAATATCTAGAGCAGTTGCAACTGCGGAGCCACCAGAAGAACCGCCAGCGACGCGGGTGTTATCTGCGGAGTTTTTGGTTGGTCCAAAATAAGAGTTCTCGGTAGAACCACCATGGGCGAAAGCATCAAGGTTTGCGCGACCAATCATGATTGCGCCTTCTGCTTCGATCTTTGCTACTGCGGTAGCTGTGATTGGCGAGTGGTAACTATCAAGAATGTGAGCTGCGGCGGTTGTATTGCCGTCGTGGCTAGAATAGTTGTCTTTGAGCGCGTAAGGGACGCCAGCAAGTTTGCCAACTTCTTCGCCCTTAGCAATTTTTTCGTCGATTTCGGCAGCTTTTGCAAGCGCAGCTTCGGTATTCATAGAAATAAAGACATTGTAATCTTTATATTCTTCGGCCTTGGCAAGCGCAGCTTTGACCAAATCGACAGCTTTGGTATTTTTGTCTGCTATTTTCATAATACTTTTGGCACCTTTATCTGATTATCTTCGGATTCTGGAGCAAGGGCTAGCAAATCTTCGCGCTTTGCCTCGAATTCCTGAATCTCGTCTTCGCGCCAAACATTCTGCATATCAAAGCATTGGTAAGTTGGCTCGACGCCATCGGTATCTAGCTCGTTGAGCTGAGAAATATAGGACACGATGCTGTCGAGATCTTTCTTAAGGGGCTCGATTTCTTCCTCGCTGATGCTAAGGCGAGAAAGTTCTGCTAAATGTAGCACGTCTTCTCTTGATATTGACATAATATATATTATAACATCACATTTATCGTTTTTATAGGGGTAAGAAGAGATATAAAAGCGTCAATAACGCTTGACAAAAAATATTACGAGTGATTTAATCACTACTAAGTATTTCTCTATATATGGGGGGATGCTTTAGCACATTTATAGAGAGAGGAGGTATTAGTGATGAAAGTTCGCAAGATTACTCTTAAGCGCATCCGCGCTAAGACGAGCTGCAAGTCCGGCTAATTAGCTCGCACACCCTGCTACTTCGGTGGCTTTCAGACAACGCGACCTTTACCGGTCGTACCGCCCTTATCTCATGAGACGATCATCCCGATCGTCTCATTTTTTTGAGAGGAAGTGATTGTAGATGGTATTGTTTCTGAACGTAAACAATGTCTGCGATCTCTGCTGTTCGTATTGTTTCTATACGATTGGGCACGAAAAACGCGATCCGAACTATATCCATAGTTGCCAGGCGGAAACATTCGCTAGCACTATTCAGGAGCTTGGGTTTGGCTGCGTGATTCTGTCCGGCGGCGATCCGCTTTATTCTAAGCTGAAAGAACATACCTATTCGCTTATCGAGCATCTGAAGAAGCGCGGGCTTCGTGTCATTATCAATACAAGTGGTGCAAAGCTTGGTGATGATGATTATGAAAGGCTGATTGCTTTGGAAGTTGATCGAATTGACGTTTCGATTAATTCTTGTGACGAAGTGATACACAATCTCGAGCGGGGGTACTATCAGGATGCCGTTAGGCTGATTGATGCTCTGCAGAAAAAAGGCTACACAAAACTTTCGACGACAACCGTAATAACGCAAAGTAACGCACTTCTCGCGGCGCACACGCTGCGCTGGCTCCTGGATAAAGGGGTAGAGGATGTTCGTTACCAGCCGGTATTCTCGAAGGAAGCTCAGGATTACGAAATGCTTGGCAATGCTATGGACGAATGTAGGAACGTGGTAAATAAACCTCATACCGACAATTATGTTCAGCTCTGTCACGACGCATATACTAATCCTGAATTCAGGGTAAACGATTGTCAGATGGGTAAAAGCTATTTTGTCTGTGATGCTCGGGGTAACTTGTATCCTTGTTTTCATATAGATGAAATTCTGGCTAATATCTTGACCGACGATCGAGAGTTCGTGAAAGAACAGATGTCCAAGAGTGAAAAAACGAAGCGCGGTGCTTGCTTTGGCAAACATTGTGTGTCTTTGTTTGACAATCCCGTATTCTGGAAGGAGTGAGCTAAGTTGAAAAAGGTTTACGAAACATCTTGGGGAGTGCCAGTGATGCTCGACTTCAATACGCTTGAGATGTTTGAAGTAACGGAAGATTATTCTGACGATACCGATAACAAGCTCGAGCTCGAAGCCATTGATCTGGATTTCTCCGAGATGATACCCTGCGCATATCGTATTGCGCTCACTGAATGCTGCAATCTTCGTTGCATAGATTGTTTCGTGACGAAGAATCTTGCTACGCGCAAGGTTATGACTCGCGAGACGCTGGAAGCGGTCATTGCAAAAACTATCGACAACAGCAAGAACTTGACTGATCCGGTAAACTACCAGTTCTTTGGTGGCGAACCGCTCTTAAAGTTCGACCTGATTAAGCATGCCGTTGAACTTCTTGATGCGGCTGCTGAACGAGGCGAAATCCTTCAGCCGACTTATTCGATTACAACAAACGCTATGCTTGTGACTGACGAAATCATCGATTTCTTCAAGGAGCACAATTTTAGTGTTGGCGTATCGATCGATGGCGACAAGGAGACTCACAATCGTCTGCGTCCCGATGTCTCGGCTGGCGATACTTTTAGTGTTGTTCGGCAGAAATACTTCGAGATGGCTCAGGCGGGAATCAAAATTCATGTCCTGATAACGCCGAACCCAACTTGCGCTGACCAGATTATTGCTCAGGCGAAGTATATTCTCGACGAGTTTCCGATGGAGACATTCACGGTAAACGAGTCGTTCGAATATGACACACTCCGCTGGGTGATGGGAAGCGAAGAGCATGTTGAGGCGCTTGTCGAAATCACACGTTACGCAAAGGAAAAGGGTGTCGAAGTCGATTCGGTTTTGACCCCGGTTCTTTCGGCGATTTCCAATGAAAAACGTCGTCATTCGGCATGTTCTATCCTGGGCAAGGAATATCTTTGCTCGGTTAGCCCGGACGGACGCTTTTCGTTCTGCGCACAGAAGTGGGGTGAAGCCTTCGAGACCTGCAAGGGTCAGAAGTTTGCTCTTCCTGAAAAGTGCAAGAGCTGCTACGCACTCGGCTACTGTGGCGGACCTTGTCCAGCATATCGTGTGCTTACGGGCTGCGAGATGGACGAAGGACGCTGTGCTTTTATGCGTGCAGTACCGGCTAGTATTATCAAAAACCTCGACATCTTTATGGATGAGGAGGAATGAGATATGAATCCGGCAATCCTGTACACTAGACGTCCGCCAAACGAGGCGACGACGCTTGATTTGCTTAGTGCCGGGGGGTATGTACTGAAGCAGGGGGCGGGACTCTATGTCCTGCTCCCACTCGGTACGATGCTTCTTCGGAATATTGAGTCTATTATCCATCAGGAGGCGCAATCGGCAGGTTTTTATGAACTGCGTGCGCCAGCCTTACAGAACAGTGAACTCTGGGAAAGCTCTGGCCGTCTGGAACGTTTTAGCGAATGCATGTTCTTTACTAAAGGGAATAATGCAGTCGATTACGTTCTTGGCGCTAGTGCAGAAGAAGTCTATACGAAGCTTGTCGATGTAAAAATGCCAGGCGAGAGCTTGGCTATATACTCCCTTGGCGAGCGATTCCGAAACGAGTATCGCCCAACTTCAGGATTGGTTCGTTCGAACGTATTTCGTTTGGCGGATTTTTACTATGTTGGAAGTGATGCTGATGATGTAAAGAATAAAGGCATACCAAAGTTGGCAGGTTTGCTCGAATCGGCTTTCAAACAGCTAGGCTTCGATGCAAAACTTGCTCTTCGGGTTTTCGATAATGATCTGAATGAAGCGAACCAGGGTGCATTGTATTCGTATTGGACTGAGTCCGAATCGAAGCAGTGCCAGGTATACTCTTGTCCGCAGTGCGGCCAGCATTATCGTACGAAGTTAGACTATTGTCCAACATGTCATTCTGGTACTGTGCAGATTGATGCAGCAGAACTGGGTGACGTTAGCTATCTGAACAACTCTATTTCCAAAGGAATGCTGAGCGCAGGCTTGATTCAGAGCGAAAGCTATATGGCAATCGCGGGAATTGGCGTAACGCGCTGTATGCAGCTTCTGGCAGAGAAATGTCGCTGCGGAAACGGCTTTGTTTGGCCGCAAAACATAGCGCCATTTGAAGTTCAGATCATATCGAATAAGGCAAGATTAAGCGAGGCTACAGAATTGGTGGACAAGATGCAGGCTTTTAGTCACAGAATACTTCTGGATGATCGAGATTGTGGTCTTGGACGAAAATTTATTGATGCCGACCTTATCGGTGCGCCTATTCGCATTACACTTGGCAAAAATACGCCGGCTGGCGTATTTGAACTACTTCGCGAGGAGCGGATTAAGGAAGAGATATCCTTATCTGCACTTCTGCAAAGAATGGAGGAATAACAATGGCAAAGTACAAAAAACTTCCGTCGCTGAGCGAGAATCCGACTGACTGGTATCAGGAAGTCGTGGCTCGTGCTCAGCTCGCCGAACATGCGCCGGTAAAGGGCTGTATGGTTATGCTGCCTTACGGCAACGCAATCTGGGAGAACATCAAGAGTAATCTTAACTCCCTGATCGAAGACCATGGCGCAGAAAACGTTTGCTTCCCGCTACTGATTCCGTATTCCTATCTCTCAAGAGAGAAGGAACACGTCGAGGGCTTTAGTCCTGAGATTGCGGTTGTAACACATGCGGGTGGCGAAAAGCTGCCGGAGCCTCTGGTAGTAAGACCGACATCCGAGACTATCATTCACGAGAGCATGAAGCGCTGGATTACTTCCTATCGTGATTTGCCGCTGAAGATTAATCAGTGGGCAAATGTTATGCGTTGGGAAAAGCATCCTCGCCTCTTCCTGAGAACATCGGAATTCTTCTGGCAGGAAGGTCATACTGCACATGTAACTGAAGAAGAAGCACGTGCAGAGGTGGCAGAAATGACGGTTATTTATCACGATTTCTGCGAGGACTATCTTGCTGTGCCGACTCTTATGGGCAGAAAGTCTGAAAAAGAGAAGTTTGCCGGAGCGGTTGAATCGTACAGTATCGAAGGTCTCATGCCGGATGGCAGAGCACTGCAGATGGGTACTATTCACTATCTGGGTACAAACTTCTCCAAGATGGCTAATGTATGCTTCGTTGGCGAAGACAATGCTGAGCATTTCGTCGAGATGACAAGCTGGGGTGTATCTACTCGCCTGATCGGTGCTATCATCATGGTTCATGGTGACGATAAGGGCCTGAAGATTCCGCCTCGTATTGCTCCGACTCAGGTTCAGATTGTGGCAGTCAGCCAGGACGAAAAGGTTATTGAATACTGCAAGGACCTGGCAGCTAAACTCAAAAAAGCTGGACTGCGTGCAAAGGCAGACCTCAGAGATGTACGTCCGGGCGTTAAGTATAACGATTCCGAGCTGCGCGGCATTCCGATGTGTGTAGCAATCGGAGCAAAAGAAATCGCAGAAGATACTGTAGATCTTAAGCTCCGTGATGGTGTCACAAAGAGCTGCGTATTGTCCGAGCTGACAGATACCGTGATCCGTGCCGAACTGGACGAGTATCATGAGCGCTTGCTGAGTGCTGCCAAGGAACAGCTTAATCGCATGGTGCGCAAGGTTACTTCTCAGGACGCACTGAAACAGGTAATTCAGGACGGCGACATGGCAGAGATGATGTGGTGCAACGAGACTGAGTGTGAACTCCAGATCAAGGAAGCCACTGGTGCAAGCTCACGCAATATGCCGCTTGATGACACCGCAATCGACGAACACTGCAAGTGTGCTTGGTGTGGTAAGCCGGCTCGCAAGTTTGCTTATTTTGCAAAGGCATACTAATCTTATCTATCTCTCTAAAGCAAATACCCCGCAGCGATGCGGGGTATTTTTTATGCCTTGTTTAGATTAGTAGCTGTAGTATTCGCAATTCTTGAGCGAAATAAAGTCCTTTTTGGTTTGCGTCTCGATACTTTTTCGTGATTCTTCCGTAGAATGACATTCGAGGTTAACCGGAGCCAGGCCATAGCCAGAGCCCGTTTCGACTGTTCCGTGATCGTAGTAGAACCAATCATTAACAAGCACGTAAGCACCAGCAGAGATGCCAGCTAGTACTGTGCCAGATGCGATGGCGTCTTCGAAGATTTGCTTTGCATTCCAGTTATCTAGTGTATCTTTAAGAACCTGAGTGTCTCCACCGCCTAAGTAGATCAGGCTTGCATCGAGGATGGTTTTTCTTGCCTCTTCGCTCGAAGCGTCAGATTTTAGAAATACAAAATCTTTATCGTCACAGAGAGTGCTGTAATAAGATTTGAAGCACTCGAAATAACCCTCGGAGTCGCCAGCGGCAGCACCAATAAAGACGATTGCGCCGGTCTTTTGGCGTGCTTCTAGGGCTGCTCTGTCGATGGCTTCGGTCTCGCGTTCGGAGATTTCGCCGCCACCAATTAGAAAAATATGTTTCTTGTCCATAATAGAGTCCTTAAAAGATTAAATATCGCTGAGTAGCTCAATATCTGCGCCTAGCTCACAAAGGCGTTCGGCGAATTTTTCGTATCCGCGTGCGATAGAGTAGGTGTTGCGGATAATCGATGTGCCAGGTGCGGCGAGCATTGCGAGCATGATTACGACGCTTGGACGAAGTGCAGATGGAGCCATCATCTCGGCTGGACGCCAGTTGGTTGGGCCATAGACAAAGATGCGGTGAGCATCGAGCAATTCGACCTTGGCATTAAGATTATTAAGTTCTGTAGAATAGATTGCGCGGTTCTCGAATACCCAGTCATGAATCATTGTGCGGCCTTCGGCTTGCGCGGCAATCAAAGAGAAGAATGGCAAGCTGTCGATATTAAGGCCAGGGAATGGCATTGGGTGAATCTTGTCGGCTGGAGCGACGAGCTTAGATGGATAGAATGTGGCGTCGATAAGCTTTGTAAAGCCATTCTCGCTGATGTATTCCTTAGTAATTTCGATCTTCTGACCCATGCTGCGCATGACTTCGAACTCAATCTCGAGGAACTCGATTGGGATGCGCTTAATTTCTAGCTCGGATTTGGTTGCGATTGCGGCTGCGATAAAGCTCATAGCCTCAATTGGATCTTCGCCAGGAGTAAAGTCTACATTGGTATTAATCTCTTCGACGCCATGGATGATTAGATTTGTAGTACCGATGCCTTCGATCTTAACGCCAAGCTTCTCGACAAAGCGGCAGACGTCCTGAACCATGTAGTTCGGGCTAGCGCCAACGATTCTGGTAATGCCAGGAGTCAAAGCGGCAGCCATAACGGCATTCTCTGTGACGGTATCGCCACGCTCAATAAGTACAATCTTACGCTCGTCGTCCTTGATAGGATTTACGCGAGCAAGGTAGAACCCAGATTCGCTCTTGGCGTCAACTTCTAGGCCAAAGTGACTAAGTGCCATAAGGTGTGGACCGACCGTGCGAGTACCAAGTGAGCAACCACCGGCATAAGGCAAGCGGAAACTACCGAAATGGTGCAGAAGAACGCCCATAAGCATAATGACAGAGCGCGTGCGACGTGCGGCGGCATTATCTAGACTATCGATATCGAGTTTCTCCGGCGGAGTGATTTTTAGACTGCTATTCTTTTCGTTCCAAACAACCTTTACGCCAATAGATTTGAGGACTTCGATAATACGATATACTTCCTCGATATGCGCAAGGTGATGTAGGGTAGTAGTACCCTTGTTGAGCAAGCTAGCGCAAAGAAGACCTACAGCGGCATTCTTAGAGGTGTTAATCTTTGCGGTACCATGCAAAGCATTGCCGCCACGGATGCGATAGCTCTGGGTAGAGCCATTGCTAATACTGACAATTTGTTGATTTAAAGCCTTTGAAATCTTGCTAATTATCTCGAGAGAGGCATTCTGTTTGCCGTGCTCGATGCGGTTGATCGCTGATTGACTAGTGCCAATCTTTTTAGCAAGTTCAGTCTGGGTCATATTGCGGCGCTCGCGAGCCTTAGCAATATCTTGCCCAATTTGTGCCATAAAATCTGCGATATCGTTCATGCCTACAGTATATCACCAAATGCATAGAATATCGATATTTACATTTGTAATCGATTAGTCTTAAAATAGTGTTATGTTCGCATTAGCAAACACAAAAACTATAAAATAAAAATAGCGTATAAGCAAAAGCGGAAACACTATATATAGCGTCTGAAGCCAAAAAATCATCAATCTGTTAGGCGTTGTATTATTTACAAACAGTATTGCAGGGCTCCACATATAGCGTTACCATTATTTCAACACACACTACATATGGCGTGCTGGAATAACAAAATTCATTAGAAATTGAAAATTGAAAAAACATACGGAGGTAATATGTTTAAGTCAATTCGAAAGCGTGACGGCAAAGTCAAAGCTTTCAATCCAGAAAAAATAACAGAAGCCATCGCTAAGGCAGGTGCAGCCACGGGCGAATTTGGCCACGATCGTGCAGCAAATATCACCGAGAAGGTGCTTCGTGTTGCAGAGGAAGAAGTAAAGGTTCGCATTCCTAGCGTCGAGCAGATTCAGGATATCGTTGAGAAGGTTCTCATGCAGTCCGCTTTCAAGAAGACCGCAAAAGAATATATCGAATATCGTGCAGAGCGCAACCGCAAGCGCGAGGCAAAATCCAAGCTCATGCAGACCTACCAGACGATTTCTGGCGCTGACGCAAGCGAGGATTCCGATGTTAAGCGCGGTAATGCAAACGTTGATGGCAACTCTGCTATGGGCAAGATGCTTCAGTTTGGTGCTGAGGGTTCGAAGGAATATGCCAAGATCTGCATTATGCAGCCACGCTTTAGCTACGCTCATGATAATGGCGATATTCATATCCATGATCTAGATTTCCTAGCCACGGGTACCCTCACTTGCTGCCAGACCGACCCTCTAAAACTCTTTGAACATGGTTTCAATACTGGCCATGGTTTCCTCCGTACGCCTCAGTCTATCGGTACCGCAGCCGCCCTATGTGCAATTATTCTTCAGGCAAACCAGAACGAACAGCACGGTGGTCAGTCTATTCCAAACTTCGATTATGCTCTCGCTCCAAGCGTAGACAAGACTTTCCGCAAGAGCCTAAGCGAAAACATCAAGAAATTTGAAGATTTCACTAGCACGGAATTAAAAGTTACTATCCCAGAAGATCTAAGCTATGGTGACGAAAAAGCTATCAAGAAGCTCAAGCTCCCAGAGGCAGTCGTCAGAGATGCTAACGAAGATACCGAAAAGCAGACCCTCCAAGCAATGGAAGGCTTCATTCACAACCTAAACACGATGCATTCTCGTGCAGGCGCTCAGGTTCCATTTACAAGCATTAACTTTGGTACCGATACTACTCCAAGTGGTCGCCTAGTCTCAAAGATGCTCCTAGAGGCTACTGCAAACGGTCTTGGTCATCATGAGACGCCAATCTTCCCAATTTCAATCTTCAAGGTAAAGGAAGGCGTAAACTACAATCCTGGTGATCCGAACTACGATCTCTTCAAGCGCAGTATGGAAGTCTCCAGCAAGCGCCTATTCCCGAACTTCACCTTCATTGATGCTCCATTCAACCTTCAGTACTACAAGCCAGGTGATTACCATACAGAAATCGCAACCATGGGCTGCCGCACTCGCGTTATGAGCTCAGTTTTCCCAGAATCTGATGGCACGCCTGTAAGCCGCGGAAACAACAGCTTTACAAGTATTAATCTTGTCCGTATCGGCATCAAACACGGTATCGCACTAGGCGAACGTAAGGAGGCTGACTGGGATGGCTTCTATCGCGAACTTGACGATCTAATGGATCTCTGTCGTGACCAGCTCCTCGAACGCTTTGAGTTTCAGGCAAACCAAAAAGTTAAGAACTTCCCATTCCTTATGGGTCAGGGCAACTGGATTGGTTCTGAAAAGCTTGGTCCAAACGATACACTTCGCGATGTTATCAAACATGGTACGCTCTCGATTGGCTTCATTGGCCTTGCCGAGACGCTCGTGGCTATGATTGGCAAGCATCATGGCGAATCTGCCGAGGCTCAGGAATTTGGTCTAGATATCATTGGCCATATGCGTGATAAGTGTGACGAATATAGCAAGAAGAACCGTCTCAATTTCTCACTTCTCGCAACTCCAGCAGAAGGCCTCTCTGGTCGCTTTACTAGAATGGATAAGAAGGTTTACGGCGAAATCAAGGGCGTAACTGATCGCGAATTCTACACGAACTCCTTCCATGTTCCTGTATACTACCCAATCTCTGCCTTTGAAAAGATAGATATTGAGGCCCCATATCATAACCTCTGCAACGCAGGTCATATCACCTACATCGAGATGGATGGTGACCCAAGCGAAAACATCGAAGCTTTCGAAGCTGTTATTCGCCATATGAAGGAGGCTGGTATTGGTTATGGCTCAGTTAATCACCCAGTCGATCGCGACCCTGTTTGTGGCTACTCTGGTATCATCAAGGGCGATACTTGCCCAGGTTGTGGCCGCCACGAGACCGATGGAGAATTTGGTTTCGAACGCCTACGCCGCATCACTGGCTACCTAGTCGGCTCTCTCGAACGCTGGAATGACGGTAAAAAGGCGGAGGAAAAGGCTCGCGTAAAGCACAATGTTGCTGTTGGTCAGTATGATGTAAAGACCAAGGTAGAGCGCGAAAGTAAGAAATCTAAGGCGAAAGCTGCTGTCGGAAAGAAATAATGACGAAAGAAGCAAAAGGTCCAGCCGCTGTCTCTAGTTCACCAAAGCCATGGTTTGAAAAGCTTTGTGAACCACAATTGAAGGTCCCCGAAGGATATATTCTCCTTTCGGGTGACCTCGAAAGCGACTCGATTGTAAATGGTCCAGGTCTCAGAGCAGTGCTCTGGACCCAGGGCTGTCGCCAGCATTGTCCGGGCTGTCAGAATCCAGAAACTTGGGCAGAAGAAGATGCTGGTATGCCAGTTAAAATCGAGAAGGTAAAAGAAGAGCTACGCAAGCTCAAAGGGCAGAGCGGCATTACTTTTTGTGGTGGCGAACCGCTACTTCAGGCAAAAGCTTGTCTGGAAATCGCAAAATTCTGCCACGAAGAGCTTGGCTGGAATGTCTGGTCCTTCTCTGGATTGGTTTACGAAAAAATCCCACGCGGTTCTGTTGCTTGGGAATTTGTAAAAGAACTTGATGCTCTAATTGATGGCCCATTTATTCAGGCGGAGCGAGATTTAACTCTCAAGTTCCGCGGAAGTCGCAATCAGCGAATTCTTCATCTGAAGAATGGCGAAATTGAATCTATAGAATAGTTTAAAACAAGGGGGTTCTGCACGAATTTGCGCGCGAGTAGGTAAAACATCTGCAAAAGCTAAGGGTATAAAAACACGACAAAAATACGACACTTAACGTGTCGTATTTTTGCTATCTAAGGCTTATTAGCGCTTATTGAATGCTCTGCGGAAGATTGCTGCGAAGCTTACTGCAGAGAAGGCTGCAATGGTAAGAATCATTGGAGTCACGTCAACCGTATCTGGGTTTGCGGCTGCCTTAACAGTGAAGGATAGGACATATTCGTAGATAATATTGCCGTTTTCGTCATAGACGATGAAGCGGATATTTGTCGTACCTTCGGAGACGCCAGTTACTTTACCATTCTGATCTACGGTTGCGATAGTTGGATCATCGGATACCCATTTACCAGTAGCGGCATCATCCATGATAACGCTTGGTACCTGTGGAGTGAATGGATCGGAAGTTTCACCTGCGGTAATGGTATTGTCTTCTGGGTTCGTGCAGATAAGAAGAGTACCATCGTTCTGGTATTCGCACCAGTGGTCAAAGGTATCTAGATCATTTAGATTTTCGGTTTCTACGTCGAAGTATTTACCATAAAGATCCAAATCGTCGCTTGGGATCTGGTCGCCTAGTTCGTTTTTTAGACCCTCATCTGTATACCAGCCACTGAAGAGCTGATCGTCGGTGCTGCCTGGGATAGGAAGATCGTTACCGTCTTCTGTGAAGTGATATTCGCCATCTTCTGGAGCGTCTACGCCCTCTGGAATGTCGCCATCGATATGGAAGGTGACATCTGCGGTTACGCCTTGGCCATAGCCTGCGATAATACTGTACATTTCATTGCCATAATAGTCGATGCCGATATCTGAAGATGTAGAAGAACCGCCTACATAGAATTTATTGCCATTTGTAGCGACCGTATAAAGTTCATCGTTACCTTCGCCGGATGGGTTGATGGCAGAGATTAAATCAATGTCGCTAGAGAAGCGAGCAATAACAGCATCGCTACCGCCCTGAGGGTTAATCGAGGAAGCTGTGTAATTTGCGGTACCAACAGCGACGATTTCGCCGTTATCTAGGACCTTTACTGCATTAAATTGAGAAATCTTATCCTCGGCACTAGTGCCACCGAGAATATACTCATCGCCTTCCGCAATGCTACCTTCGCTATTAATCTTGGCGATATACATATAACCGCCATGATGACCTACGCCAATGTAATCATCGCCATAAGGAATTACATCGTTAATAATCGTGCCGCGATTCAAGATTGTCCTAATTGTTGGATAATCGCCTGCGCGGTCGCCGTAGTAAAGAACGCTAGAGTTTGTATCGTCGTCACCGGTATCATCGAAGCCTACCGCGACGTAGCCATTATTGCCATTAGATTCGATAGTTTTGATCTGCTTACCATCCTGAATATTGGTAGCATTCTGGAGCACATATCCAGGACTCTGTGGATTATAGGTAAAGATATAAATTGAATCGTTTTCGCCATCTACGCCAACAAATTGAGGGTTATCGAATGACTCATCAATGGCAATACTCGTAACTTTCGTACTTGTAGCTGAAGTGCTTACGATGCTGCCATCTTCGCCATTGATTTCGAAAACTGTTGGTTCGCCGTCGATTTCGCCGACAGCCAAATAATTACCACTCTTGAGCTGCTCGACGTCGTACATGGATGTGCCGCTAGATTCGGTTCCGCCAAGTGTTGTGCCCCAAATCATCTCTCCTTTTGGAGAATATTTAGCGATAACTGCAGTATCAGTGCTTCCAGTAATTTCGCCAACGCCAACGACTACAAGATTGCCGTCGCTACCTACGACCGAGCCATTAACCCAGTCAGAACCACTGATTCCTAATGTAGTAGCGAAAGCTGGAACTACGCCCTCGGAATATGCATTGACCTGTGAGATAGGAAACTGTGCAATTGTGGCTGCACATGCAGCAGCAATTAATAACTTGCCGCCAAAATTGGCCTTTTTCTTAGCCATGTAAAACCTCCCATTTGTTTTTAATATTTTTATTTTGACCTTTTGTAACCCCAATATAGCATAAGCGAAATGTAATGTAAAGACCTTTTTGAGAAAAATGTAATAATAGAATTATGAAACATCTCTTTACTATAGATTTGAAAGATTATAACCCAAACGGCAAAAAGTTTTATCGCCCGTCGGTTCGTGGCATTATTTTTGACGAAAAGGGCAATATTGCCATGATTTATAGCAAGAAACTTCATTTCTATAAATTTCCAGGCGGCGGAATCGAAGGCGACGAGACTCATCTAGAAACGCTGACTCGTGAGATAAAAGAAGAGACCGGCATGACGCTAATTCCGGATTCGGTTAAGGAATTTGGTGAAGTCCTAAAGATTCAGAACGGCGATGAATCCGGCAAAGATATTATTCATATTCAGAACAACTATTACTATACTTGCAAAGTCGAAGAAGAGATTGGCGACCAAGCGCTAGACGAGGGTGAAAAATCACTAGATTTTGTATTGAAATTTGTTCCGATTGAGGAGGCTATCGCTGCGAATGCTGCTCTCAAGTGTGATAACCCATTCGTGATGCAAATGGCCGAGCGAGAAAGAAGAGTTCTAGAGATTCTGAAAAATAATTCTTAGAAAGAAAAGCCCCCGCATGAATCATACAGGGCTTAATTAACCAGGCTTTAACGACATACAAAGAAGTCAATTAGGCTAAAGAATTTGGATTCATAATTGCCATTCGGCGTAAATCAAACATTTGTCCATTGTATGGACGGTTGGCCGGTTGCGTACCAAAACTCAAAAAGCCAGCTTTTTCGTAACTTTTAATTGCGACTGGGTTTCCTTCGCTTACTAATAGTCGAACACTTTTTAGGCCGCGATTTTCGAAACCGTATTTTACTAATTGCTTAGTCGCTGCCGTGCCGATGCCTCTTCCGCGTGTATCTTTACCATATAATCCGATACTGAGCATTGCGGATTTCTTTTCGTAGTTATAGTTATATAATGCGCAATATCCCACCATTTTTTCGTCGTTCAAGATGATGAAGTAATCGTCTTTATTTACTATATTTTTACTTATCCATTTTTTTACTGATTCTAAATCTGCATCCGCTTGATAAAAATCGTAATTTGTATTATCTAAGCGCATCTTCAAAATAAACTCGGTAAATTCTGAGTTTTCTAAAGTTAGTGGGGTAAGCTTAATATTTGGCATAAAAATTAGTGTGGCTTAATTAATCTTTTTATATGTATATACCCATGGCATGCCCAATTCCATGTCATTCTGAGTATTTTCTATTTGTATATTATTAGAGTCGCAGAGTGAAAATATTTCTTCTAGTAGTTTAAAGTTATCTTCCATTTCAAACTTATAATCGGTAAAGTAATCCTCTATGATGAATTTGCTACCAATAGGTAATTCTTTTATCTTGGTAAATATTTCGTTTGCAGCGATCTTTATTTTATCTTCCATAAAGCCCTCAATCTTATTTCTTATATTATATATAAAACCATAGACCAAATCGTTGGGGATTTAATAGACATTCATAGGTTACGAAATAGTCGACACTAAATGGTATAATCAGCTAAAGGACGACTTAAAATGGGCAAAGCATTACTTGTAATTGATATGCAAGAAGCGTGTGTCGGTAAGAAACACGCAGAATTCTTTAAATACGACAGTGATATTATCGCTAAAGTTAATGAAGAAATAAAAGCTAATGAGAATATTGTTTATATCCGCAATCTCATGAAGAATAACTTTATCAATAAACTTGCACCAGTACAAATATTTGATGGCGACAAGGGTGCCGAATTAGCCGAAGATTTGCTCAAAAAAGGCAATGCGGTTTTTGACAAATACAAAGGCGATGCTTTTTCTAATCCACAACTGCTTGAGCACTTACAGAAGAATGGTATCGACACCATAGAAGTAGTAGGCGTTGATGGCGGCGGTTGTGTCGCTTTGACAGCGCTTGGTGCAATTAAAAATGGTTTCAAAGTTATTGTGAATACGAAAGCTATCGGAACTATGTTCGAGAAAAAGAAAGATAAATACTTCCAAATGCTAGAAAAGAAGGGCGCAACGTTTATTGGATAAAACATATAATAGTTGAAAGGAGAATAGATGATAGATTCTAAAGCATGGAATTGGGATATGGTACAAGGCGACCACGAAAAATACTGGCAAGAGCCAGCGACGGAATCTTATTATCTTATTAACCGATGGCTTTCTCAGAATAAGAGTGATTTTCTCGATCTCGGTTGTGGGTTAGGAAGACATACTATTCAATTTGCTAAAGCAGGGTTTAATACTTCTGGGTTTGATTTAAGCGAAACATCGATCGAAAGAACAGAAGAATACGCTGAGCGAGCAGGAGTAAAAGTCGATTTGCGAGTTGGTGATATGCTGAACTTGCCGTACGGTGACGATAGCTTCGATTGTATTTATTGCCGCAACGTAATATCTCATACCGATACAGCGGGAATGAGAAAAATTGTTTCGGAGCTAAAACGAGTTTTAAGAAAAGGCGGAGAGTGCTATTTGACTTTAGGCTCAAAGCAGACCTGGGGCTTTCAGCAAGATTGGCCGGTGGTGGACGAGAACACAAAAATTAGAGTTGAGGATGGGCCGGAGAATGGCATACCACATTTTTATGCTGACTATAGCCTAATCGTAGATTTATTCAGGGACTTTGAAATCGTGAAAGTTTTTCAAGTCGAAGAGTTTATTACGAAAGAGCGAACCATTAGCTCATATCACTATCACGTACTAATTAGAAAATAATAACCTGATTGTTTAGGATACTAACAGGCATTTTAACGGGGGTGAGAATCGCATTTTTTTGCCATTTTTGTGCTGAAAAATGGTCCAAAAATGCATACTATTGCTGTAAGGTAATTAACAGAAATACGCCACAAAAAAATCGGCGAAAATGCCGACTCATATACCTTCTGGTGGGCCTTACTGGGTGGCGGCTTTCTGGCGAAAGCCTTGCTTCACTGCGCTTCCTCGGAAATAAAAATGCAAGCATTTTTGCTTCGCTCGGAAGCTTGCTCGCGCGAACCTCTGGTTCTCGCCCAGTAACCCTCACAAAGATTACCAATAAAAAATACCCTGCGGGCATTTGTTATTTGTTTGGTGGATCTTACTGGGCTCGAACCAGTGACCTTGCGAATGTGAATCGCACGCTCTAGCCAACTGAGCTAAAGATCCATATCAAGAATTATATCACGGAATCACCTTAGGCTCACATATCTTGACGGATAGGGCAAAATATATTATAATAATATAATCCTGTTCCAAAAAAGGAGGTCGTTATATATGAGTAAAAACGAAGGAACAGCAAGAAAGGCACTTGATCTGGGTTCGCTGATTAGAGACTATCAGTCTGGCAAGATTGAACTGTCTTTTCCGGCGCACTACAAGAAAAAGCTGCATCAGCCCGACAGTAAGTTCGAAGACATTGAGGAAGATTTGTATTGCTTCTGCAGACATTACCTCGACGGCCGTTGGCCTGACAAGATGATCGCCGAGAACTACGAGACTACTGCCGATGAGGTAGAAAAGGAGCGTGGCCGCTGGGCAACTCTTCTTAGCGCCTACTATATTTAATTTATCTCGCCCCGCATCCCGCGGGGCTTTTTTATGTTATAATACCCCTTAATGAATCTAGATTTTGATGCCCTAAATAAAGAAAAACAGGAGATTACAGACTTCCTTAGTCAGCCAAATGCTTATGCTGACGCAAATTTTGCAACCAAAAATCGCCGTCTTGGCGAGATTGATGACCTCCTAGAACTAGGTCACAAAATCGAACAGCTTAAAACCGACATCAAAGAAGCTGAAACTGACGCCGAGCTTGCCGAATTCAAGGCTGACCTCGAAAAAGAGCTTGAAGAATCCGAAGCCAAGCTTTCCGAGATGCTTCTTCCTCGCGACCCTAACGACGACAAGCCTGCTATTATCGAAATTCGCGCCGGCGCAGGCGGTGACGAGGCTAGCCTTTTTGCCGGCGACCTCTATCGCATGTATCTCCGCTACGCTGAAACCCATAACATGAAGGTTGAACTTCAGTCCGAAAGCGTTAATGACGCTGGCGGCTATAAAGAGGTTATCTTCCGTGTTTCTGGCGACCGCCCATATGGTCAGCTAAAGTTTGAAGGCGGTGTTCATCGCGTTCAACGTATCCCAGTAACCGAATCTCAGGGTCGTATTCATACTAGTACGGCAACCGTAGCTGTTCTTCCGGAAGCCGAGGAGCAGGATCTTGAAATCAATCCAGAAGATCTACGAATCGATATCTATCGTTCTGGTGGTCACGGCGGTCAGGGCGTTAACACTACCGACTCCGCTGTTCGTATTACTCACTTGCCAACTGGTCTCGTTGTCGCTATGCAGGACGAACGTTCTCAGCAGCAGAACCGTATCAAGGCTATGACTGTTCTTCGTAGTCGCCTCTTGGAGCGCAAGCTTGCCGAGGATCGCGCCAACGCTTCTGATGCTCGCAAATCCCTTATCGGTACTGGCGACCGCAGTGAAAAGATTCGTACTTACAACTTCCCACAGGATCGCATAACAGATCACCGCATCCATTATTCTCGCAGCAACATCTCTGCTGCTATGGATGGCGATATCGAAGATATTATCGAGGAGCTACAGAAAAATGAACGTGAGCTCATGGCTGAAAAGAGCAGCGACATCGCAAATTAGCCACCTCGACGCGGAATTAATCCTAGCGCACGCTCTTAACAAAGAGCGTGTCTTTTTGCACGCCCATCCAGATTACGAATTGACCGAATCCGAGCAAAGAAAGGCAGAAGAATATCTAAAACGTCGCCAAAACCACGAACCTGTCGCATATATCCTTGGTTCTAAGGAGTTTTACGGTAGGGAGTTTTTGGTTACTCCAGATACACTTATTCCTCGCCCAGAAACAGAGGCGATTGTTGATCTTGTTAAAGAACTATCTCTAGATAAACCAAGAATCCTAGACGTTGGCACGGGCAGTGGTTGTATCGCTATTACTCTTAAGCTTGAGCTTCCCGAAAGCGATGTTATGGCGGTAGATATTTCCGAAAAAGCTTTGACGGTAGCAAAGAAAAACGCAGATAATTTGCATGCGAATCTGGAGTTCAGGAAATCCGACCTTCTAAAAAATGTGGATGAAAAATTCGATATTATCGTAGCAAATCTCCCTTATGTGGACAAAAACTGGGATTGGCTCAGCCCAGAGCTGGATTTTGAGCCAGAAACTGCCCTCTATTCCGAGGATTTTGGCCTCAAAGACATCAAAAATCTTATCTTAGAAAGTGATACGAAACTGACCGAGCAGGGCAAACTAATCCTAGAATCGGATATTAGCCAGCATGAGGCGATCGAGAGCTTCGTAAAAAGCAACACGAATATGCGTCTTGTCAAGACCTCTGGCCTGGCCCAAATGTTCGAAAAATAGCCAAAAATGACGCCAAAAACGGCCCCAAAAACCACCCAAACCGCTTATGAATAAAACAAAAAGCTAGTGCTGTAAACTCCCCTATAATGCTATTGACAAAAAAGCAAAGATTTGATATAATAAGGCCATCTTATTGTAAGACCGCGCAAGGCCCTACGAGAAGAGCTAATTAAAATCGGACTGTTACCGTGCACAACAGTGTACGGCGACACTTTTGAGCAAGTGTCAATAAGTCAAAGGGCTTTTATACTTCGGAGGCCCGAAAATTTTTGCCACACCTTAAGGAGGTTGATCATATGGCAACAAGTAAGAAGAAACCCACGAAGCCTAGCACCGGCAAGCCTGCTACTGCAAAGCAGGTTGCCCAGATCGCCGCTGCAGCCGCAGCTGCAACATCGAAGGACAACCGTAAGCAGCACAAGCAGACCCAGGCAGTTATCGCAGCAGCCGCTGTAGAGACCGCCAAAAACAGCAAGAAGCAGCACAAGGCCACCAGAGCCGTAGTGACTGCAGCAGCTGTAGAGAATGCCAAGGCTACCAAGGCTGAGGGCAAGAAGTCCCGTGCTGTCACAACGGCAGCAGCTACCGAGGTTACTAAGGCAGTCAGAGAAGAGGGAGAAGGTACCCGCACCATGCTGGGTACTCTCATCGCAAGAATCGGCGGCGGTGTTCCTACATGGCTCACCATCCTGCTGATTGTTCTTGCAGTTGTCGCTGGCATCATTGTCGGCCTCAATATCAACGCTTCTCTTCTTGCTGAGGTGACCAATATCGTGGATAAGGCAACCGGCACAGTACTCTATACCGAACCGAAATACAGCACATTCGTGTGCGGACTTATCTCGGTTCTGGTAGGAGCAACAGTTAGCTGGGTGCTCTACGCCATCGCTCAGGCCATTGCGGCCTTTGCGTACAGAGTCGCTAGGAGGTGACTTCAATGAGACGACTGATTGCAACAATCGTCGTTCTCCTCTTCTCGACGGCTATCGTTGGTCTTCTGACTGGCGGCGCCTACGGAGATATGGTGTCTAGCTTCACTGGCGATGACACCTCTACTCCTGAGTGGGTGGAGTATGAGAACGACAAGGTGCAGAACGACGGGGACGCCAACAATGATTATAATTTTGGCAAATCCCTGAAGTTCGATGACAACAAAGCCGAAACCGCTCTGGATGATCTGTTCGCAAGAATGGATGGTTCGGATGATGGTAAGGCTGACCCCGTCCTCGGCTGTGCGATTGCGCTGGCTATGGATCAGGGTCACGGCACAAAGTTTCTCGATAAGTGGTCTAGCTCGCTGATTGGTGCAAGAGCCAACGATGCGGCTGACTACTTCATCAACGATGGCGGCAAGGGTCACAAAGATGAGTACCTCAAAATGATTGAGTCCATCAAGGACGAGATCAAGAAGGGTAACATCAGCACTGAAGAGCTGAACAATTACACGAGTCAGATGTACCAGATTAATGGTGCATATGACAACGGTAAGCGTCCGGCGTTGACCGTCAAGAACACCCAAAACGATGGTGGTACTGCAATCGTAATCAAGTGGGATGACGGTTCAATTCTGAAACTCAGGATTCAGTGCGGCGGTCAGCCGGTGGATGTACCTGATTGGAATCCGCCGACAACGACAAAAACCACGACCCCGCCTCCGACAACAACTGCACCACCTGAGGAAACAACACCTCAGACAACCACAGTTACAACCCTCGCGCCGAAAGACCCGAGCGTTGCTCCGGTTCGTCCTAACGATCCGGACATCGGTGGAAAGGTTGATGAGAGCAAAATCCACACGGATGAAACTCCTCGTGAGACCGCTCCGTCTAGCTATGTAGCACCGGAGCCGCCGACGGAAGCCAAGAAGACCGAGACACAGACTGAGTCCGTTCAGACTCAAGCTCCTCCCGCAACGGAGAAGGTTGAATTTGTGACAGGCGCTCCGTATACAGTTCCTTTTGAAGAGGTTGCTCCGGCAACTGTTCCTGAGGCTGTAGCTACGGATAAACCGCACGGAGAACTGAACGACCAGCAGGAAAAGGCAGCCGACGATAAGTTTGGCTAATAATTCCTGAATTGCTCAAACGTTCCTTATAGGAGGGGTCGCCCCTGACCCCTCCTGCTTCCATGTTCTGCATAGTAACAGTCCGATTTTGATAGTTTAACAATAAGGCAAAATGATATAGTTAACATTTCCACTTAATCTACTTTTTAAGAAAGGAATTAATTTCTATGAAGAAAATCACTAAAGCTAGTATCGGTGTTGCAGCTGTTGCTGCAGTCGCTGGCGCTGGCGCTCTCGTAGCTTTGGCCTATGGTCCAAGTCGTGATACTTACACGATGGAACAACCTGCGGACAAGGTTACATTCAACTCTATCACTAATAACCCTGCTTTGATCCAAAGCACCAATATTGCAGACTGTGAAGGTCGTGGTGTCGCTTGTGATGAGCGTTACTTCGTAATCGCATCTGAATATACTGGTGATGCAAATCAAAACAACTGGTCTGATGAAACTATGGTAGAACCAGGCAAGGAATATGTTGTTCGTATGTATGTACACAACAACGCCGCTTCTAACCTAAATCTTCAGGCTGAAAACGTAAGGGCAATTGTTAACCTTCCAACGACAACTGGTACATCCATTTCCGTTCAGGGTACAATTCGCGCTGATAACGCAAGTCCAAAAGAAGTTTGGGACGAAACAACCTTTATCTCTGCTAACGGTGAAGAATTTAACCTAGCATATGTTGAAGGTACTGCAAAATATACTAATAACGTAGATAAGTTTGACCTTAAAACTGAGCTCTTCACAGAAGATGGTGCTCAGCTTGGTTATGAAACCATGAATGGTATCATTCCTGGCTGTGTCGGCTATTCTGGTTGGGTTACGTTCCATGTTAAAGCTCAGTTCGCTGAACATCCAAACTATGAAATCGTAAAAGATGTTAAGGTAAAGGGTGCTGAAGGCGATTTCGCTGATAGCACTAATGCAAAAGCTGGTGATACGCTTGTTTATAAGCTTAAGTTCACCAACACTGGAGATGTTAGACTAAACGACGTCAGCCTACGTGATACGCTTCCTGATGGCGTTACTTACGTCCCAGGTACAACCTATGTTGTAAATGATCGGCACACTGATGGTGTTCAGTATCCAGATACTCTCTTCACTTCAGAAGGTCTAAATATCGGTGATTACGAACCAAACGGTGAAGCTATTGTTTACTTCAACGTTACTGTTAACAGTGAACTAGGTGATGAATGTAATCCAGCTCCACGTCGTAACGTCGTCGAAGCTAAGGCTTACAAGACCGATGGTTCTGTAACTGATGTTAAGACTGATACTGCCGATGTTTACATCGAAGGTAAGGTCTGTACTGAAAGCTTCGAAATCGACAAGATGGTTCGTCTTGAAAACGATACGGAATGGTCTGAAACCGTTAAGGCTAAGCCAGGTGAAAAGATTTATTACCGCATCCGCTTCTTCAATACTGGTGAAGTTGATCTTAACGACGTAGTCGTAAAAGATACTCTTCCAAAGGGTGTTGAAAACATTAGTACTGTTGTTTATGGCCCAATCTCTGAAGAAAACAATGATGACAAGCTAACTGCTGGTGATCACTTCTTCGATGATGGTATGAACATTGGTACCGTTAAGGCTGGTCAGACTATTGGCGTTTACTTCAACGCTACAGTCTCTGGCGAATACGCTGACGAATGTGGCGATATTGAACCACTAGTCAACACTGTTGCTGGTAAGTATAACAACGATGACAGCAAGACTAAGACCGACATTGCTACCGTCACTATCGATGGTCAGGAATGTACAGAAGAACACCCTGGTTACACTATCGACAAGATGGTTCAGATCAAGGGTTCTGATACTTGGAGTGAAAATGTTACCGCTAAGGCAGGCGAAACTATTCGTTACCGCATTCAGTTCAAGAACACTGGTAACACTGTTCTTAACAATGTTGTAATCAGCGACGCATTGCCAGCTGGTTTGAACTATGTAAACGGTTCTACTATCGTTTATAGCTCTGAATATACCGAAGGTAAGACTATGGGTGATGAAATCATTGCCGATGGTCTAAAGATCGATCATGTTGATGCTGGTACTGAAGTAACTGTTTACTTCTATGCCACTGTTGACGAATCCTATGCTGACAATTGTGATTCTTCTAGACTCACAAACGTCGCTAAGGGTAAATACAATGACGACAACAACACGGAAAAGACCGATGATGCTGACGTCACAGTCGAAGGCCAGGTTTGTGAGGATACTCCAACCGAACTTCCTAAGACTGGTAACGCAGATGTTCTTGGCGCAACGATTGCTATCGCATCCGTAAGCGCAGCAGCTGCTGGCTATATCATTAGCCGCAAGAAATAACTTGACCGCCTAGTATAGAGCTTCCCCAGAAGCTGATGACTAGATTGGTCGGGGATTGCTGGGAAACGGCTAGCGGGGCTTCGGCTCCGCTAGCCGCACAAGCTGTCCTTCTTAGATCAAGCGATTAGTCTTGATCCGGCTTGTCCCACAAAAAGCCTCTCGAATTTTTCGGGAGGTTTTTTGTGCGATAAAAATCATAAAACGTTTATGCTAAAATAAAACTAATATTATGTCGCAAAAGACTCATATAAGAAGGTGGGGGATTGTATGTGCAGTTTTTGCGGCCTTTTTGTTTGCGGGCATTTTTGGCCTTTTGGGGCAGGATGCTTATGCGGAGCTAGGCTCTTGTGAGTCGGTAATAGAAGAACCTGATGGATCGCTCTGTGGTTGCGAATCGTTTACTAGGACGACGGACGGAGCTGAAATCCAGCGGATATGCACTAAATCCGGTAATATGGTCACTCATTCTGATTTGCCGGTGGAGCCATTTTCGGGACCTCTGGAATTCGGACAAGAGCTTAAGACGACCTGTACTAAGGGAAGTGATGGCAAGTACACTTGTTCCAAGGAACCAGTAACGTCAACTACAACCCCGACTCAGTCGACTACTACCGAGCCGACTGAGCCTACTACGACGACTGTACCTAATACTACGGAACCTCCGACTACGGGCGGAACAACCACTACGACGACTACTACTACGACAACTACTACGGCCGTACCTACCGAAGAGGATTGTTTGCAGATGCAGGCAGGCATAATGCAAGGCTCGGGCCGCTCGATTAGTGATGTTGTGCAGTGCATACGCGAGGCAAACGGTGATGAGGCTGAAGCGTCTACAACTAACGCTGCAGATGCTATGGCTGCTGGTGGCGAGTTTGAAAACTTTACAACTCAACAGTCGACTTGCTACGGAGACAATCCGGAGATGGGTTGGTTTGCCTGTCCGCTCGCGGATGATTTGTCTAATCTAATTACGTATCTCTACGAACATCTTATAGAAGAATGGCTTATTTATCCGCCACAAGCTTTGGCACGGTCTTCTTATGCAGGAAAGGTGACATTCAAGGTTTGGTCGGATATTCGCAATATTGCCAATGCTCTGTTTATTGTCTATCTTTTGTTGATTATTTTCTCGCAAATTTCTGGTTGGCAGATTCAGCAATATGGCATCAAGAAGGCGCTTCCGCGTGCTGTTGTTATGATTATAATCGTGAATCTCTCGTATCTTGTCTGTCAGGGAGTAGTGGATATCAGTAATATTCTTGGTAGTGGTGTTGGTGGCATCTTTAAGACATTAAACCAATCGGTGGTTCTTTCGGCTGAGGGCTCAAGTGCCGTGAATGGTACAGGGGGATTATTGGCGCTTATTGTAGTTTTGGTCGGTATTATTATTGCTGCCTTCTTCTTTGGGCCTGCGTTCTTGTTGCCAATCCTCTTTGCGCTTATAGGTGCCGGCGTAACTATCTTCTTTACCTTTATAATGCTGGTTGTGCGCCAAGCATTGATGACGGGCTTGGTAATTATTTCTCCGCTAGCGATTGCCTGTGCGGTGTTGCCTGGTACAGAGAAACTGTTCAAGAAATGGTTCGGATTATTTAAGGGTCTAATATTTACTTATCCAATTGCGGCATTTTTGGTCTATGGCGGTTCGTTTGCTGGGCGCCTTGTCGTAAAGTCGATGGGCGAGGATGGCTTCGTATCGGGCCTTATTGGCATAGCAGTGGTTGTTGTTCCGCCATGTTTCTTGCCAAAGATTACGACTAGCTCGGTCGCTGCCATTGATGGCGCAATTTTGAGAATGAGGCAGCGCGTAACTGGTGGCGCTCAGAATGCTGTAGGCAATAGTCGTATGGCGGATAGGATGAAGCGCCAGACACAAAAGCGCAAGGTCGAACGCGCGAGTGGTACACATATCCGAAGAGATGGTACGGTTGTGATGCGCCGACATTTTAGAACAAGGCACATGAATGATCATTTAGCCGATGCTCAGAGATTGGGTGTTCAGATCGGGGATACGAATAATTACAGGGATGCCCGTTTCAGGCGCAACACGCTTGATGAACAGCTTATTTCTGAGGCAAATACTCGCCTAGATAGACAGGGTAGCATGACGTCTGAACAGCTTGCAAATATGCTTGGCGCTACTAATGATCCGGCAATGGACGCTGCAATCACGCGCAGACTCAGGCAGCAAGGAGATAATGGTCGTGATGCGCTTGCGAATAGAATTGGTCAGCTTGAAACTACGGGTGGCGCTCAGTCTGAAACGGCGCTTATGAATATTGCTGGCGAGTTGAATCGTGGTCGTGAACAGCTCAGGAATGAAGATATGGTTATGTCTGACTGGGCAAGAGATGTTACGACTAACGGTGTTGCCGCCGCTGGTAGGCTGTCTACGCGTCAGCTCACCAATGATCAGGTTAACAGAACTACGGGTGCAAGCTTCAAGACGATGGATACTCGTGCTGTAGATAATTATCTCAATCAGATACGCCAGAACTCGGGTACGCAGGCGGCCGCACACGTACAACAATCAGTTCGAGATTTGCTCAGTAGTAGTAATGCTAGCGAGCTGTCGGTAGAAAAGAGAAGAATGCTCGAGCAGTTCGCTTCCGAGAATCTAAGTGGTCCATCAACAGGTTCGTGGCTAGCGTAAACAAAATAAATAAGCATAAACTTTGTGGTAAAATAAAAATATGGATAAGAGCAATCAGGCGGCTCAAAACAACGACAATTCCGCCAAGGACAATTCTTTTGCAGACGGTACAAATAATGCGCTTCCTGCTAGCAAAGATGCGCAGTTAGAAGAGCTTAGAAGCCAGGTAGATAACCGCGCGTATGCTACATCTTCTCACGATCGCGCGAATGCATTTAGTGTTACAAATACAAACTATGAACCAGAGGTTACTGTTGCGGGCTCTGCAACTTCTTTTGGCCATGGTGAAGATGATAATAACTTCCAGTTTATTTCTGGTGAGCCAGATTTGCCGCCAACTCCAGAACCAGAACCAATGCCTGTTGCTCCGGTTGTTGAAGAACCGGTTATGCCTGAACCGGAACCAATGCCAGCTCCAGCTCCAGAACCAGAACCTGTCGAGGAAGAGCTTCCTCCGCCAGCGCCTGAGTTTAAGCCTGCGCCAGCTCCAGAACCGGCTCCTGTTCAGAATTTCTTTGCTCCAGAACCAGAAGTTGAGCGTAAGAAAGCTTTGTCTTTGCCGCTAATTGTTTTGATTGCTCTTGGTGTTATTGTCTTGATTGGCGGTGGTATTTTTGCGTTCTATGTCTTGAATAAGAAAAACGAGCCACAGAATCCAAGTAAGCCTGCGGAAAGCGACGGCAAAGTGAGCTACGAAGAATACAACAATAAGATCAAGAATAAACAGGCTCTAAACTGTACCGCAACTTACAACAAATCGTCGCATAACGGTTCGGATTACGCCGAAGGTGAGTATGATATCTTTGCCGAGAAGGCTTGGACGATTGCTGCTGACGATGGTTGGAAGAATGTCTTTATTAGTAACTATGACTTTAGTTCTGCGAAGGCCAAAGAAAACTCTATCGTAAACCGTTACGATTTGAAATATAAGCCAAGCTCAATCTATATCGAGAATAACACTGCATATATTTGGTCCGTTACTAAGACTCCACGTGCAGGTGGCGATGGCAAGGCCGTCTATCGTATTACAGATGCTTATGAAGGTATTGCGCCAACACTCGAAGTTGACCGCGAACAAATAGAAAATGCTCTCGAAACAAACTTGTATGATAATTTCCAAATAAGCTCTGCCGATGCAAATGACACTGAGGCGGGTGACGTTACTATCGTTTGTAAAGATGCGGATATGAGTGAATTTGCAGAGCTACTAAAAGCACGAAAGGCTGAAATTAGCTCTAACAATGACTAAAAAATGGCTTGTAAGATTTGGATTTATTCTTCTTGCCTCTGTTGTGTTTGGGCAGAATGTTTTTGCTGACCCAACAACTACTTGCGTAGATACGCACGATTATCTCTATGGCGTAAATTACGAAAAGAACGTTAAGCCGAATAGCTCGATCCATGTCTCGGGGGTTATTGGCGGCCCTAATAAGAGCGCGGCTATCCATGAATATACCGAAGACGATATCAAGATTACCGATTCTAGCCATGACGAAAACGTTACGGCAAAATACCAGATTTATAGAGTCGCTAAACAACAGGACGGCACCTATAAATTTTGGGGCTTCAAAACTTCTGGCTCTATTTCAAATACAAATGTTAATCAGGGTATAGATAAAGACGGCAACAATATTTATGGTCCTATCCCTCTAGAAGACCAGTACCCAGCTTTTTACGAGTATAGCTTTAATATTTGTATTCGTGAGGCGGATGCTTCGACGGCGTATTGTAGGGAATACAATAACAAGAATTACAATAACCGAGTCATCGAACAAAATGGTATGCCTGTTACCGATGATTATGGTGGCTGTCCAGAAATGTTGCCTACCGTTGCGGACGAAAAGGTCGGTTACGAAGAGGTAGAAAAAGAAGACGATGAAGATATTGCGGATACTTGTAGATCTACGAATGGTCTAATCGGTTGGATTACCTGTCCGCTTTTGACGGGTCTTGGCGATGCTATTACGAGTCTCTATGAAGACGTGATTGCGGATATGTTGCGACTAGAGCCAGAGCTTCTAAATAGGAATGGTGGTGAAACCCATGTTTTTAATGCGTGGTCATGGTTTAGAAATATAGCTAATGGCTTGCTTGTTGTAGTCATTATTGCGATGATTTTCTCTCAAATTTCTGGCTTTGGTATTACAAACTATGGCATCAAGAAATTGTTGCCACGTGTAATTATTTCGGCCGTTCTAGTAAATATGTCCTATATTATCTGTCAGGCAGCGGTTGATCTCTCGAATATTGTCGGTACGAATATTGGTAGCTTCTTTGATGTTGCTCTAACAGATTTAAGTGTTTCGGCGGGTGCTATTGTGCTTGCTGTTGGCTTGATTGCGGCGACGATTTTTGCTGTTATTATGATTCCTGCCTTGATGCCACCACTCATTATGGGCTTCCTCGGTATCTTGGGCGGCGTCTTGATTTTGATTATCTCTCTCGGTTTGCGTCAGGCTTTAGCGATCATTCTCGTAACGGTTGCCCCGATTGCGTTTATTTGTAATATTTTACCAAACACTCAGTCAATATTTAAGAAGTGGTTTGATTTATTGAAAGGTGTTCTAATTGCCTATCCTATTGCCAGCATTATGGTTTACGGTGGCGCGATGGCGGCGCAAATTTTGCACGAAGTTTGGGACACGGATGCGTCTAATCGCTTGCTAACTACGGTCGCGGATTTGGCAGCTCTAATTATTTGTGTTGTTCCATATTACTTTATTCCAAAGACAATTACGGCCTCTCTTGGCGCAATCCAGAATATGATTAGTAAGATTCAGAGAAGCACAAGTAGAACTGCGAACCGTGTCGTCAATAATAGTACCTTTATGTCGAATCGCATGCAGGATCAGGCAGATAGAAAAGCTTTACGTCTAGCTGGCGTGAGAATCCGCAATGGCCAACTAGTTCAGCGACGCGGCAGAAGAGCGAGTCAGAATATGTATCTTCCTGGCGCGCAAGCCGTTCTTAATAAACGTAATAGGCGTAATGATATCGCCCAGAACCCTGATGTCTTTAGAAATGAGCAGTTCCAGAAACAGGTTGGTCTTGAAGAGAAACGCCTTGAGACGATGAATTATTCTGCTGACGAGCTTGGCGAAGAGCTAGAGCGCGCACAGGCGAGCGGCAATCACGCAAGGGTTGCGGCCTGTACGAGAAAGCTATCCGAGACCAGCGATGGCCGTACGGTTTTGCATGATAATATGCAGACGCACAATTATGACGACGAAACTGCAGACGCAATGGCAAATGCTTTCTCTCAGGAAGAGCTTTACGATATGGCCAAAGAGTCTCCGTATATTGCGCAGCATCTCTTGGATGTTAAGAATGGTAACCATGGCAATATTAATTACACTCGCCTCAGCGACGATCTTCTTAGTACATTGTCTGGTCAAGATTACCTCAAGATGGACGACCGCGATTCGCATCGCATGGCTACCGAGGCGGGCGCAAACTTGGGTGGTGCTATGGCAGCTAACCTACAGAGGATGATGGAAGAAGCTCAGAGTAATCCTGAGTTGTCTCAGCATATTAATGCTCAGGCGCGTCAAGACATTACTAACTTTACGACGCAGCGCAACAATGCGGTGTCTGCTAATGCTGGCGTAATCGAGAGCGGTAGTGCTTCTGCGATTAGTTCTGGCAGGTTTACGAACGAAGTTGACTACTATCAGGCAGAATACGAGAGGAATGCGCGTAACGGCGATACTGTCGGTATGGAAGCTGCCGAGCAGGCCTTTAGAAATGCGGCTACACGAACGGGTTCGACCATTAATGCTGCAACGGTTGAGGAAACTTTATCTGGTTGGCGTACGAATGTTACAGGGGCTTCGTTTACTGGCGATGAGCGTGTTCGCGGCGCAATTCGCGCTTCGGTGGGCCTAGTCCGCGCAAGAGAGAACAGATTCCGCTAATGCTAATATGGTAAAATATGATTATGATTAGGGGCTGGGTCAACAAACAAAAAAAGAGTAAAAAATCTCTAGTAAAGCTGAAAATTCTATTTTTGGCAGTTTTTAGCGTTTTTGCTCCAGTTTCAGCAGCTTTCGCAGATGGTATTGATTGTAATACGATTGATCATGTTTCGATATCGTCCATTGATGTCGATGAATACGGCAACGTCGAGTTGAGTGGCTATATTCACGATGGAAATAATGGTGCCGCCAGGAATGAGTACGAGAAGAAAAGCTTCGCTGCGACCTCTTTTGGAATCTCGGTTCCTATGAGCGGCGTGCCTGGCATTCAGAAAGATTCTGGGATATCGTCTTCGGATCGGGAAATAAGTGTTACGAAATTTGAGAAGCAGGACGACGGACGTTATTATTTTGAAGCGGAAGATCAGGTACAACTGGCGTACGCTGTGGATATAAATGAGGTTGCGGTTGGTGGCGGAGGTATGAATCGCAGACCGTTCTACTTGTGGTCCGTTGGCGCATGTGTCCTAAACAAGGAAGTCGACAAAGCGACTTGTGATTTCAAAAAAGGATTAATAGGCATCGATAATTCTAGCTTTCCGTACGGTTACGATTGGGACTTTATGAACAAGGGCGACTCTGCTACTTGTTCTGGAGAGACACTTTTTAATCCTATAGACGTACATATTCATAGCAGTATTGCGGATAGGTGTCTAGATGAGGCTTCTGGCCTTTTTGGCTGGGTGTCTTGCCCGTTGCTCTATACCGCGTCTGATTTTATTACGGATATATATACGAACGTTATAGAAGATTGGCTTTTGGTTGAGCCACAATTATTTACGCGGTCTGGCGAGGGAAACAACGTCTACGAAGCTTGGTCTAGATTTAGGGATATAGCGAATATAGCAGTAGTTTTGTTGCTATTAATAATTATTCTCTCTCAAATAACAGGGTTCGGCATCTCTAATTATGGTATCAAGAAGGCATTGCCGCGCCTTATTACGGCCGCAATCTTAATTAATCTTTCATATATTGTTTGCCAGGCGGCTATCGATCTAAGTAATATAGTTGGTTTTGGCCTAAAGGGGATACTAGAGGGTGAAATAGATGCTATTGGTCAGGTAGCTACTGCCTCTGGTGCCGTGACTTTGGGTGCGGGAGCAATTTTGTTTGTTACTGGACTTGTTGCATTGATTCTTGTAATGATATTCGTTAACCCGGCGCTTCTATTGTTTGCGCTTGCTGCTCTCATTGTCGCCCTAATTGCGATTCTGTTCCTATTCATTACGATGGGTATCCGTCAAGCGATGATGATTTTGGCTGTGACTGTTTCTCCAATTGCTTTTGCTTGCTATGTTTTGCCTGGTACAAAGTCGGTATATAAGAAGTGGTTCGATTTGTGCAAGGGCTTGCTATTATCTTATCCAATCGCTAGCTTGATGGTCTATGGTGGCGCCTTGCTAGGTAAAATTATGGCGCGTGTCTGGGGTGATAGTTTGCTTACTTTTTCTAGTGCTTTAGTAATTACGGTTGCGCCATTCTTCTTTATTCCAAGAACCATTTCGGCCTCATTAGGTGCTGTCAATAAAGTAGTAGATAACATTAGAAATAATGTAACTGGTCGCGCAAGGAACCGCCTTAATAGATCTGGTCTTGGCCAGGATCTCAGAAGGGCTGGCGACGAAAGAAGGATGCAGCGTTGGGCAAGAATGCCAGGCGGTGCTGCTTATAGAAGACAGGCTGACGCAATCAATGCAAGACATAGGCGCGTGCAGGATTACAGAAATAACCCAGACATGGTAAGGCAGGAAGAGGCGCTTGCTAAAGTTAGGGAGAATGAGAGTCATATTGATTCCGCTAACGAAACTGTTCAGGATATGACCGCAAATCTAAATGCTGCGCTTACTGCGGATGCTAGCGATGATAATAATGCTCTAATTACGGCCTATACCAACAAGCTTAAAGAGTCTAGTGAAGGTCGTGCGGCGCTTGCTAATATTTTCGCCACTCGTACGGCTGGCCCAAATGCGCTAAGCGATGAATCATTCAATGCTATGATGTCTAGTTTTGGTGCAGACGAGATTGATGCTTTGCGCGAAGTAAGCCCACATATGGCTACCTATATCGAGGGTGTCAAGAATGGAACTATTGGGCGTGGCGATTATAATACTATCAATGTATTTAACTCTGGTATGTTGGATAACCTCACGGAAGAAAGTGTTGCCAACATGGATACCGCAGAGTTTAACGAAATCGTCAACCAGCTTACTGCCAACCCTGCAAACAATAATAGTAGACAGGCTGTCGAATTTGCTAGGATCGCCGAACGTCTTGCAAATAATGAGAAGTTGGCACCAAGCCTTAATAGTCAAAAGCTCGATGCTCTCACTGGCGCAAACGGCTTCTTGACTCAGCGCAATAGTCGTATTAGGGCTACGGCGGGTAGCGCATTTGGTGCTTATAATGGTATGAATTCTACTCAATTGAATGCTCAGGCTCAGGCAGATTACAATGCTGCGGCTGCGGCTGGCGATGCCGAGAGAATGGAGGCTGTCGCCTATGCCTATAGAAATGCTGCTGCTAACCGAACGAATGATGCGGCTGTAGAAGCGGCCAGGACGAATATCGATAGCTGGGCAAATGGCGCTCGTGCTGCTGCTCAGGCTAATGGCCATCAAGACGTAATCGGTGCTCAGCTTGACCTAATTAGTATGCCTGGACACAGAATTGCTTAATTAGCTATAAAATAGCATAAGCGTTTTATGATAAAATAAAAACATGGATGGCCAATCTGGCGCAAACACAAACGGCGCCGATAATGCGCAAGACAAAAACGAGTCGAATAAGCGCTATATAACCGGCGGAAGAAGGCGCGGCGAGGGTAATGCCTCTCGGGATTTTTCTGCGCAAAACACCGAACAAATGCCACGATTTTTTGCCGCCGCCATGCAGAATAATGCGCCAGCTAGAACGGTTGATAGAAGCAAACTTTGGAAGATTCTTGGTATTGTCGCAGCTGTAGCGGTGCTGGTTGCTATTATTGTTATTGCAATTGTTAATATCTTTAATCGAAGTATTGGCAATAAGCTATCCGAAAGAGAGTTTCGGGACAGAATTTATTATCGCGATGAAATGAATTGCGAGGCTGTCTATTACAACCTTGGTAAAGAGAGAAAAATTAGTATTGTTGCCAACGATGGCTGGAAGAATGCAGAAATAAAAGGCGTTCTCCTGGACGACGTGCTTGTTGATATTACCATCTATGATGGCGATGTGTATGTTTGGCGATTCGACAGCTATGATAACGAAAACCGAAAAATGAATCATTCCGACTCTGTTATCTATAAGTATGAAGACTTTGAAGTTATTAAGAACTATGAAATTCGTAATAAGCTCAGTTCTCTCGGTAACGGCATAAAAGACCGTGAAATAAGATGCAAAACACTTGATGACTATGTCTTTAAGGAGCCTAACGATAATCTGTTCAATGATCAACGTATGGTAGTTAAGGATAAAAATGATTAGAGGCATTTTGAAGAGTCGCAAAAAATCTCTGCTTTTGGCTTTGATTTTGTCGGCTTTCTTTGGAGTAATTACTTCTCAGGCAAGCTTCGCGCAAGAAGGCCGATATGCTAGCTATAGCGATGCTGCTGCAAAAATTACCTATGATTATGTGTATCATATTGCGCGCGGTGCAGACAGTGATTATAGTGGTCCATCGGGTCAAGCGCCAAACTTTTACGGTGGCGATATTGCGCATGCTAGCTCCGCTACTTGTGGTATGTCTTTCTTGATGAAGCCTGGATATAAGATTAGGCCATACGATAGTAATGACCCTTCGATCACCGCAGAAAATATTATGGTTGTTAAATCTGATAATCTGGAAGATGTTGTCGATTTTGGTATTGGAGGCTCGCCAATCAGTAGTAACGAATATTATGTTCGTGCTACCTGGGCGATTATATCTTATCCTGACATGAGTGCGGATCTGGTGATGTTTGGAAATACGGAAGGACGCGCTCAGGGGCCGGATGAATGTGGCACGAACGGTAACGAAGCTTGTGGCTTGGATTATGAGTGGGCTTACTCTTGTAAAAACTTATTTAGTGACGATATTACTGTTAGCGAATATTCTGATACTTGGACTGATTTTGTATCAGAAAGCATGAGTGATCTGTCGGCGGTTGGGCATTGGCAACCGGCCAGTCCTTATGGAGGCGGATGTACGAGTAGTCACTTTAATGGAAGCTTTGAATCTCATGCTACCTGCACAATGATTAATCCCTATGTTCATGATTCTCTTACGGAGGAACAAAAACAGGCTGCCGCGGCAGCAATTACATACGATCAGCAAACGCAAGAAGAGCAATGTGGTGGCGTGGTTGGTTTCTTCACTTGTCCGCTCGCCGAATCGACGTCCAACTTCCTAAAGACGGTCTATGACGTCTTTAGTAGTTTCTTCTTGAATATTGATCCAGCTGTATTTAGCGGTAACAGGGCTGGAACTCCAGGCTACGCTATTCATAAGGCATGGAGTAGCTTTAGGGATATTGCGAATGCAATGCTCATTGCGGCACTGCTAATCGTTATTCTTTCTCAGATTAGCGGTTTTGGTATAACAAACTATGGTATAAAGAAGAGTTTGCCAAAGATTGTTATTGCTGCTTTGATGGTTAACCTTTCTTATATTATTTGCCAAGGTGCAATTGATTTATCGAATATCTTTGGGCATAGAATTGGTGATATTTTTGAAGGAATGCTCGAGGCTTCGGGTGGTCCAATTCATTCGGATGCCTTCCAGGGCTCAACAATCGCTACTCTTATCTTTGTCCTAATCGGTGTCGTTGTGGCAATTATTCATTTTGGCGCCAGAATTTGGGTTGCGCTTATTGCTCTTTTGCTCATATGTGCGGTTGCGATGTTTATTATGCTTGCTGTTTCGGTTATTCGTCAGGCGCTATGTATCTTGGCTGTCGTTGTTTCTCCAGTCGCTCTATGTTGCTATATGATACCCGGAACAAAAGGAGTGTTTAATAAATGGTTTGGTATATTTAAGGGTGTATTGATTGCTTATCCGATGACTAGCCTGGTCGTATATGGCTCATCTTATGCTTCGTCGATACTGCTGAAGGCTTGGGGCTTTACTTCTCAGGTTGGTGCGAATAATTTCTTTGAGACCTTCCTAAAATCTATTGCTGGTCTCCTAGTGGTTACGGTGCCGTACTTCTTCATTCCGAGAATTATTATGAAGTCTCTCACGGCACTGGAAGGTATTACATCGAGAATCGGCAATGCGTTAATTCGTAATACGTCTGGCGCAGTTCGTGGCTCTGCTTTTGCTCAGCGTCAAAATGATACCCAGGAATTTAGGCGCAATGTCCGCCGTGCTGGCCTTCATTATAACCGTAGGACTGGTACCGTTGAGAATCGTCGTAGACCAGGCAATAACGCGGTAACTCGCGCGTTTGCTCGTGCTCGTGATGCTTATTATAACCATCCGTCTCGTGCTATGTACGCTAGGAACGCGAACGCTATGGCCGCTCAACGCAGACGCGGTAGATCATACCTTACTGGAGATAACCAGCTTGATCAGATTTTGCAGGATAGAAGTGGTGATTCTGCGGACCTATTGAGAGAAAAGGCTGCTTTGCGCAGGAGGCTAGCGTTCAACCGTCGCATGGGATTATCGACGGCGGGCATTACGCGCCGCGTGAATCGCATGTTTGGCGCCGGTGGGGAATTTGAAAGCTTTACTCCGCAGGCCTTCAGAAATACGGCAGGAGACTTTACTGGTGTTAGAAGTGACTTTGAAACTACTCAGGAAAACATCAATAATAGTACTCAGAACCAGAGGACCAGGGAATATATTAAGCAGATTGAGGCACAGTCTGGTCTAACCGAAGAGAGCATGTCGGATAGTATTATTGATGCTGCTAACTCCGGAAACACCGAACTTACCTCTGCATACATTACCGTCTTGCTTGGAAATGGCGAGGCTGGTCGTGATGCTTTGCTTCAGTGTCTAAGAACTAATGGTCTTTCGGGCGCTGCTCTTGAAATCATTGCAGACTCGGTCAGTGTGGCCGAAATGAACGATATCAAGAAGAAGGATCGCTACCTATTCAATCGCCTTCAGGCAATCAAGAGAAATCGTGCTATTGGCGCTGGCAACATGAATAATGATGCAAACTTCAGGATGGATTGTCAGGATATACGCGGCATGTCTGCAAAACAGTTCTCTGAAATGGACATTTCTGCTCAGAACCGTCTTATTGACGAAATTACTGATCCGAATATTTATGGTGCAGGTACTGGATATAATCCAGAGGATGGTATCGTAGCAGCTGCGGCCAACCTTGCGGAGGAAATTCTTTCTGATCCAAACTTGCGCGGCACAATTAGCGCGGATCGCCTAAGCAATCTTGAAAACATCGTTCGCATTCGCGAAGATGCGGTTAACCAATCTGTTCGCACTAATCGTGTAGCGGATATGGCAGCCATTAATGGTATGTCTGCTACGAATGCGGCTGGCCAAAAACTAGTCGATACTACCGGTATGGACTTCGTGAACGGGATTACTGGTAGCCATAGTTCGTTACGAACGCAATTTATTGAGGCTGCGAAGAATGGCGATACGATTCGTATGGAATCTATTCAGATTGCTATCGAATCTAAGTATCGCGAAAATCTACGCAATGCTGGCGTAACTTTGTCTGAAGATGCCGAAGCTATGATGCTTGCAACGCTTCAAGAGGTCTACACGAGACTCAATAGTGCCGTGGATAACCTAAAAATTGAAAATCCTAATCATCCAAATAGTGTCTTTAATGGAGCGAATGATGACGAGAGGAGGCTCAATAGAGACGCAAGGGATGGCTTTGTTGATTTATTGAACGGTCGTATGGATAGAAGAAGAAAGAATATGAGGAGATAGGATATGGAAAAAGAGAAAAAGAAATCGATTGCTACTATCTCTGTAATCGTTGGAATCCTCTTGGTTGTTTTTGTTATTCTTACTATTCTGGCTATTCGAAACCGTACGAACGCTACTGCGCATAAGGTTTTGCGTAGTGAGTTTGCTCGCATGATAGACAAAAAGGAAGCCGTAGACTGTACGATTTCCTGGGAAACGGAAGACTATTTGCAATATGTCGAAGGAGGCTCAATTCCGAATCCAAAAAAGCAGAGCATAACTTTTGCTGCAGACAAAGATTGGAAGAAGATTTATATGAGTCGCTATCAAACGGAAAACACAATAAAAGCTTTCTATGTTACAGAAGACAAAGCTTATATCTGGTCGCCGGTCTCTGATCTACTAAAAGCAAATGAGCTATACCAAAAAGAGGCTGAGCTGAGACGAGTGGATAGTGTTATCATAACGAGAGAAGAATTTAATGATCAGTACTTTGGTTTAAGGAAATTTATAAATAATATGATTCCTGATTTGCCTTCTGGAACCGAGATTATTTGTCGAGATGGCGGAACTTCTGGCTATTCGCAATCAAAGGATATTAAATCTTGGATAGATACCACTACGGAGGAAAAATAAAAAATGAAACAGAAAAAGATATTGGTACTGGCCTGTTCGCTCGCGCTAGCCCTTTTTGCTACTGTTTCTTCTAGCTATGCGGCAGGTACTGATACTTGTAAAAATTATGTCGAAGCGACGATCAGTGGAGCGGGAATATTGTCTGGAAATGGCAGTATTGATATGCGCTACGATAAACCTGATGAGGGCATGAGTAGAGAAAGAACCGTACAATGGGTAGATGAAGGTATGTATCATAGTGCAGATAATATAGTCTCGATTTCGTGTTGGTATCATGCTTGGAATAATGATCATGATCCATTTTTGGGAGCTTCCTTGGGGGATAATTATTGGAACATGAATCATCTAGAAACTGAGGCACTTAAAGGTCAGTATTCGTTTGAGCGATATAGTACCATGCTTACGATGTGCCACGAAGACGGCTCGGTAAAACACTACGAGGCTGTTGGTGCATGGCTTGACGACAGGGATAGTGAGACGAAATTACTTAACGGGTACGGAACGGGCAGTAACTATAATTACCAGTTCGTCGGCTATAATACTGGCACTCTTGGAGGTAATGGCGAAGAAGGAATGACGGTTTATCGTGGCAAGGATTTTTATAGCTGCGGCGATATTATGGGCTACATTCAAGATAAAAATAGTAAGCTCTATCGAGTGCAAAATGCAGATAAACTAACAGGAAAGAATGGTACGGGTGGCTCAGAATCCTGCTCTAGCTTTTTTGAAGGTGGTCTCGAGGGTGATGATGGTGATAACTACGAAGAGACACTAAAAGGTACGGACCGTGTTGTTTGTTCGATTTACGACCCGTCAAAGATTAAATCTGGTAGCGATGTAGTTTTTGCGATTTCTGGTACGCAAATCGAGATGGATGATAAGGATATTATAATAACGGTCGGAGTAAGTGCCTTGTCTGGCGGGGAGCCGATCGATCCGCAAAATATTCAGCTAGTAGATTATCCTGCTAAAATCGGGGATCTAGGTCAGGGGCATTCGTTTATATCTACTTCATCTACTCGCGAGTATGTCGACTATCCGCTTACGAAAATTGCCGAAATCAAAGAAGATAGCATGTTTCGAGTATCGGACGGCGATCTAAATTATCTCAAGGTACCTATTAGGATTAAAAACTCCGAGAATGGTGGTGCCATAGATTCGGCCATCGGTCGTAATCCTAATGCTTCAGAGAATTACATTGCCTTAACTATATGTCCGGCAGACTGGAAAGAAGGGGATGAGTATGATAAGTGTCTATTTATAGATACGAATGGCGTAAGCAGTGCATTTATTATGCCAGAACTTTCTACGTTAGATATGTATGATAGCGATGAGCCTGAACCAAAGTGCACGGATAATAGCGGCGGTTGGAGCTGGTTTGCCTGCACAGCAACAAAAGAGATTAGCGAGCAGGTTGGCAATATCTATACTTATGTAACTGGCTATTTGAATCTTGATCCGAAAATTTTTAAGAATGAATCTGGTCTCTATGATGCCTGGAATACCGCAAGGACTGTCGCTAATGGCGTGCTAGTAGTCCTCCTTCTGATTATTATCTTGTCGCAGATATCTGGTATCGGCATTGATAATTATGGTATCAAGAAGATGTTGCCGCGCATCGTTATTGGTGTTCTTCTTATAAATCTTTCGTTCATATTGTTTAGGGCGGCAGTTGATCTTGCTAATATATTTGGCTCAGCAATAACAAATATATTTGAATCGATAAAAAACGGCATTACGGCCACTCCTCCACCTAGCGAACTCTTTAGAGGTAAGCCAGGAAGAGAGTTATTTGAAGGTGGTACTTCCATACTGGTCGCCATAGCTGGTTTCTTCTCTATTATTGGCTTCTTGAAGAGCGGTCAATCTATTGTCGTTCTTGCTCTTTCGGCCATGATTATTGTTGTTATTGCCGTACTTATGATGTTCTTGATATTTATTTTGAGGCAGGCTCTTATTATTGTCCTATCTACTACAGCGCCTATCGCATTGCTGTTCTATCTTGTTCCGGCCGGTAATGCAACCTTTAGGAAATGGACGAAACTCGTGAGTGGATTATTGATTGCATACCCATTATGCAGTCTGGTTGTGAGCGGTGGCGACTTTGCTGCAAAAATTATTGTCACTGTAATGGGCGGAGCAAAAGAAATAAACTCTGGTATCCTTGCTGGTCTAGGATTTAATCCGCTAGTATATGTCATTGCTATTGCTGCTAATGTTGCTCCGATGTTCTTCTTGCCAAAGATGATTATCGATTCCACTGGTAAGCTTGGTGCTTTGGTCCAGGGTGCTGCAAGAAAACTAACTAATCGTATGACTGGCGGTTTCAAGGATTTGGACTTTGCAAAGAGAATGCAACATGGCGCCGAGGCGAGAGCAAATCGTATGAACGCTGGCGTTGATAGACAAGGCAACGCAACCGCCTTTGGTCGTCTAACTAGAGCGCGTAGTTCGTCTAGAAGAATGGCTGCCGAAGAGGCTGCTTCGAAGGATAGGGCTGAACGTCGCGATGCTCAATATATGGCAGACCATCCAGAACAGGCATTGTTTGAGCAGAATGTTAAAGACGAAATGCAGGCGCTTGAGGATGAGGGTGTTGATTTGGATGCCAACCATGTTACGGATGAAGAGAATGCGGTTTGGCATGCTTTGGAGAATCGTGTTACTGACATAAACTCTGCCGAAGGACGTGCTACGATTGAGGCCATTGCGCGTAGCGCATCTGCGAGCAGGACGCATGGTAACAAGAAAGGTCCAATTGACGAAACGATTATGCGTTTTATGAACGAGAGGGGCGCTTCCCAAGAGACTATGGCCGCAGTCGCGCGTGCGCGTCTCAAGCACTCTGGTAATGGTATGCTTGCGAAGAGCCCGTCGGATTATATTAAGTATCAAGATATGATTGCAGGAAGGCGGGTAGTTACGGATAGAGGTGACCCTAATGGGACTCCAGAGGAGCAAGCTCGAGCTGTGGATTATCAAAATTATCAGGACGACGTTATGCATAGGGTTGTTAATAGCGAAGGCTTTAGTGGCGGCGCGTTGGCTGGTTATGCTGGCGGTGAAGTTGAAAATCTTGCGAATTACTACAGACGCGCTTCTGCGGCTGACCAGGCGATTATTCGTGCCGCCTACGATAATCGTGGTTCTCAACGTGCTGGCGAATCCGACGCGGATACCTTCAAGCCATTACAACAAGTTATCGGGCACTAGAAAACAAAAAACAGACTCGGGCGAGTCTGTTTTTTTGATTAAGCTTTGGATTTTTCGGTAGCTTGTAAAACTCTTTCGAAGAGCATTGCGATTGTGAGTGGACCGACGCCGCCAACTTTTGGCGTAAGTGTTAGATCTTTTCTTTCGCGAACTTCTTCGTCGAGGTCGCCCTTGATAACTCCGCCTTCGCTTGCTGTGCCGGCATCGACTACAGTTGCGCCCTGCTTTAGCATGGAAGATTTGATTAGCCCTGGAACTCCGGTTGCTGTTACGACAACGTCATAATCGATGAGCTTATTTAGGTCGTCGCCTTTATCGAAAGTGGTAATGTCGTAGTTACTTTCGCGCCACATTTTTGTAAGCGGTCGGCCGACAAGTTTGCCTTGGCCGACGATGGCGAGCTTGTTCTTTTGAAGCTCTACGCCATAGCTTGTAAGCAACCAGTGGATTGCCATTGCGGTAGCTGTATCAGATTGCTCGCGAAGGCCATCGACGTCTTTTTCTAGAGGAATCATCTCAAGGATAGAGTTGTCTACTTCTTTGAGTGGCAGCTGAACGATAATGCCATGAATATTCGGGTCGTTCGCGACGCGCGTCATCTCTTGCTCGGCGTTGTCTTTGTTGATCTTCGTGATTTCTACGTCGATATTGATGTCGCCACCATACTGCTCTTTAAGAGTCATGTATTTTGCGATGACTGGGCTGTCGTTGTCGTAGATGATGCTGAGCTTTGGAAAAAGCTTGCGCCCACGTAAGCTTCGTACCTGGGCGGCTTGGCGTTCCTTGATAAAATCTGCGAGCTCGGTTCCGTTTAGTATTTTGCTCATTCGTCTCCTAATTCCATCGGCTCTTGTTCTAGAGTGTAGCCGAATTTGTCTTCGACGGTCTTGATAATCTCTTTGCGAGCGGCATCAAGATCGTTGTAATTCTTTGCGCTCTCGTTTACGAGGACGAGGGAAGCTGTCTCCCAAACGCGCATACCATGGATAAGCTTGCCCTTGAGGCCAGCATTTTCTAGAAGCCAACCAGAAGGAACTTTGCCGCCATCCCAGACTGGTATGCCTTTCTTCTCGGCCTTGATAGATTCTTCTGGATCAAGGTAGACGTTCTTGAAGAAGCTGCCGCTACTTGCGATAAACTCTGGATTTGGAAGCTTAGTGCGGACAGCATGAACTGCCTTGCGGATGTTTTCTGGAGTGTATTCGTCGATATTGTTATCGTCGAGATATTTCTGTAGGGAATTATAGAAAGGTGGCTTGAGTTCTTTCTTTTCTAGTTCGACGGTAATCTTTGTGATAAAGTAACGACCAATCTCGTCGCCAGAGTTGAAGATACTGTGGCGGTAGCTGAGGTCTAGCTTCTTTGCGTCAAGAGTGACGAACTTTTCGGTCTTGGTATCATAAGCTTCGACATTAACGAGAGTCTGTGCGATATCTTGGCCATAAGCGCCAACGTTCTGGACTGGAGCGGCGCCAACTGTGCCAGGAATGGCGCTAAGGCATTCAATGCCAGACCAGCCATATTTGGTGCTATAGCGAACGAAATCGTCGAGGATTTCGCCACTGGCGGACCAGAGCTGGATTTTGTTGTCTTTTTCTGGGGCAACTTCGCCCATGCCAAGAAGTTTGTTTACGAGAATGACGCCATCAAAACCACCATCGCGACCAACGATGTTGCTACCTTCGCCAAGAACATAGACTGGAAGATCGCGCTCTTTTGCAAAAGCGTAGGCCTCTGGGATGTCCGACTCTTCGCGAATCTCGATCACGAAGCGGGCAGGGCCGCCTAGGCGCATAGTTGTTAATCTGGAAATTGGCACATTCTCTCGTATTTTCATGGACATATTATACCATCGAATGGGACTGTTGTTTAGGGGGAGAGCTTATCGGCTATCTTGGAGGTTTGTTTTATGTAAAAGCGTAAAAGTTAACTAGGTCAACTAGGTCAACTAGGTCAACTAGGTTAACTTTTATATTTTTCGAAACAAACAACATGCTACGTATTTTGCGCAAGCTTGACTAGTTTGACGGGTTAACCTATCAAACCTGCAAACCTGCGAGCCAGCCCTACTCGCACGAAGCTTAACCTAGTGCTCTGAACGTAGACCAGACATAGCTAATAACTATGAAAAGAATTATCCCAACAATCAAGCAGGTTGAAGCTGTAGACATAATTCGGTTTGCGTTGTTTTGGTATAACTTTGGTCGACCAGAACCGTCGAATTTGTAGCGAAGTTTAGTTTCTTCCTTGAGGTTTGGGCAAGGAACATTTTTCTTGCCAGACAAATCTTTTACTTCGATTTCGGTATAGTCTTGTCCTTCAACGGAGACATTGGCGTAGGCAATAAAACCACCCTTGCGGAAACCATCAGTTTTGATTGGGGTAACGTTTACAATCTTGCCACGGCAGACTTTGCGGGTCTGTAGATAGATTGCGATTATTAATTTGTATAGGCCAAACAGAAAAATGATGACTGATGGAAGCAGTAGAAGTTGTAATTCGTGGCTATAAAGAAATAGTATTGGGTTCATAAAAATCATTAAGATAATTATACTATTTATGGTTTTAAGTAAGACGAAAACGGCGTTATATAATAGCCATAGATGCACCCGTAGCTCAGTGGATTAGAGCACTGGTTTCCGGTACCAGGTGTCGCACGTTCGAATCGTGTCGGGTGTACCAATTTTTGGAGATAAACAGGAATGATAATCAGATGGAATTAAGGGATTTATATGATAAAAACTCAAATTTAATAGGTAAGACTTATCGCAAAGGTGAAGCTATTCCAGATGATTGTTATCCTATGGTTGTTATGGCCGTGATTAGAAACTCAAAAGGAGAGTTTCTAATGCAGAAAAGGGTTGAGTCTAAAGGCGGTGATTGGGGAGTCACTGGAGGACATCCAAAATCCGGAGAAACGCCTATCGAAGGAATAATTACAGAAGTAAAAGAAGAGTTGGGCTTAGATTTTTTGGCAGAAGAATTTACAGAATTTGACTCGGGTTGTGATGGCAAAGATTGCTATAAGATGTATCTCGTAAATAGAGATATAAGTATGGACGATATTTTGGTTCAAAAAGAAGAGCTTACCGAGGTTAGGTGGTTTTCTATGGAAGAATTGAGACATATGGTAGAAAATGGGGAATTAAATCAGGATCAAATCGCTTGTTTTGAGAAAGTCCGCGACTATCTTGGGCAATGAATAACAGGGGTACGGATTGACATAAGCGGTATTTTGTGCTATAATATACATATTATTCGCACATTATCATCATCCTACAGAAAGAGGTGTTTTTACTATGTTAGTAACCCCATTCAGAGCTGATCAAGTTGATCATTACGTATCAAAAGCTAAGGCTAGTTGGGAGCCTAGAATTTCCAACCTTCTGAGGCATGATCGAATCCGTAAGTTTGAGCTCGACACATGTGACGATATGGACGACATAAAGTTTCATTATTCTTTGATGAATCATGGTCGCTCTATCGAATCTCAGGGCTTAAAGTCTACCATCGGTCGCAACTCCAAGAATCTCGACGAGCAAGAGGCAATCTATTTCTCTTGGGGAATCGAGGGTGTCCTGCATAATTGGGACGTATGGCTCAAATGGAAAATGTGTCAGATCTACAATCCGATCGCTGCACAAAGTGGCCTAAAATGCGACCCCAAGGAAGCTATGAAATTTGCTGGTATTTGGTATGGGTATGTTGAGTCTCAGCGATACCGCGAAAACAAAGACCTGCTCGAGCCGGTGTTTGAGTATGAGAAATCTGAGCTGGAGTCCAGCTACTACTTCTCGCTTGGCCTGGAAAGCGGCGTAGACTTTGATCCTGACCAGGACGACCCGAAGAAGGAATTGATTCAGTATAGTGAATATGCTTGCGAGATCTACGGTTCTGGAATCAGCACTGACGTCTTCTCCCAGAAAGCGGAAAAGTGGAACATGTCCACTCCGCTCGGCAAATCCGTTACTATTGAGCCTGAAAGGCTCTGTCATCTGGTTACGAAAGACGGTGAAACTGCACTTGATGTGCTTTGCTACCTCTATAGAACCTACATGGACGACTGCAATAAGAGAGGTGTTGAGCCTCCCAAGTTCGCACTCCTCGACCAGTTCATAACTTTCTGTATCGATGGCTGAAAACTCCCCGAAAGGGGAGCTTTTTCACTCTTTGAAAATATTCCAGGCAAGCTTTGCGCATTTTGCGCGGGCGGGCATGCGTCTAACTTCTAGCAGGGCATTCGCCTCACCAAGCTCTGGCGCATCTTTAGCTTCGTCGGCATCGAAGCAGACAAAGAACTTTTCTGTAATTATCTTGGCTTCTTCGAAACTTTTACCAATAATCTGGCCGAGCATCAAATCTGCAGAAGCTTTGGAGATGGCGCAACCAACTCCAGAAAAACTGCCATCAATAATCTTGTTGCCCTTTATCTTTAAGGAAATCTCGAGTTTATCTCCGCAGCTAGCATTGAAAAGTTTGTAATTCTTTACATCGTCGCCAGATAGCTTGCCGTTATGCTCGGGGTGCATGTTGTGTTCGAGCAAAACCTCGTCGTAAATCATGAAAGCCTCATTTCTTTGCGGATATTTTTGACTGTTGCGGCGAGCTTTTCGACTTCTTCCTCGGTGTTATAGAAGCAGAAGCTAGCGCGAAGAACTGGACCCCATCCGTTGTTGTCTAGGAAAGGCTCGGCGCAGTGGTAACCAGCGCGAAGCATGATGCCGTGCGAGGCAAGAACTTGCGCTGCATCGTGCGGATGAACTCCATCAATATTAAAGCTAACGATCCCGTTCTTTGCAGAATAAATCTTGACCTCTGGAATCTTCTCGAGAAGCTCTTTGGTGTAATCGGATAATTTTGCAGTATGTTCGGAGAGCTTATTAAAATCATGGCTTAGTAAATGTTCAATCGCAATTTTCAGACTTAGCGCCCCTGCAACATTAACCGTGCCAGCCTCAAACTTTGCTGGAGCTTCGGAATAATAATTCGTAATTTTGTTGTTATTTAGCTCTACTACATCGACCATCTCGCCACCAAAAAGCACTGGCTCGTATTTTTCTGGTTCGCGGATATATAGCACGCCAATACCAAACTCTGCGCCAAGCTTATGACCAGAGAAGGCCAGGAAATCGCAAGGGCGCTTCGAAACGTCGATTCTTCTATGAACAACCTCTTGCGCAGAATCAATAACTGTCGCAAAGTCAAAATCTGGCATCTCGCCCGTAACGTTAGACATACCGCTTCTAAGCGAAATCTCTCCATTCTGATCCAGGCCAAAAAGATTCGCAAAAGGAAGCAAAGCGCTATGATGTAAATCTAGCGGCGCAGAAATTTTTGCATCTGGATGGCGCTGCTTCAAAAGCCATGCTGCTAGGTTTAGGCTTTCGGTCGCATTCTTTGTAAAGACAATCTGTTTTGGCTCTGCGCCAATAAAATTCGCGATGGTTTTTCTGGCGTCCTCTAAAATCTCGGTGGCCTTAACAGATAGATCATAGAGGCCGCGACGTGGATTGGCGTTTGAAGTTTTGTAAAAATCCGACACTGCGTCAATAACGACCTGCGGTTTTTGCATGGTTGCAGCGCTGTCTAGATAAGCGAAATCCTGGCCGCTAAGAATTGGGAAATCTTCGCGAAACATTAGGCTAGACCCTCCATCTCGAGCTTAATTAGCTCGTTCATCTCCATTGCGTACTCGACCGGTAACTCTTTAGAAACTTCAGATACAAAACCACGCACAATCATCGAGCGAGCCTCCTCGTCGGAAATGCCGCGAGATTTCAGATAGAAAACTGCTTCTTCGGAAATCTTGCCGACGGAAGCTTCGTGGGCTGCCTCGGAATCTTTGTTGGCGACCTTCAAGATTGGAATCGCGTCCGCCTTTGATTCTTTGTCTACGATCAAGGATTTGCAAGAAGAATAGGCCTTTGCGCCTTCGGCTTTCTCGGTAATCTTGATTAACGTCCTCGTAATCGAGTTGCCGCCGTCTTTAGAAATGCTCTTTGCATTGATTACCGCCGAAGTGTTTGGTGCATTTAGAATCACCTTCGCGCCCGTATCTAGAACCTGACCTTTGCCAGCAAAAGAAATACCGGTAAACTCTTCGCGCGCGTTCGCGCCATTTAGAATTGTCATTGGGTAGAGCATGGAAACTTTCGAGCCAAAGCTACCCGTAACCCATTCCATCAGACCGCCTTCTTCGACAATCGCGCGCTTGGTATTGAGATTAAACATATTCTTTGACCAAGATTCGACAGTCGAGAACTTTAGGTGAGCATTCTTGCCAATAAAAAGCTCTACGCTACCGGCATGCAAATTGGCGATATTGTATTTTGGAGCAGAGCAGCCCTCGATAAAATGCAAATTCGCACCTTCGTCCAAGATAATTAGGGTATGCTCGAACTGGCCTGCGCCAGGGGCATTGAGACGGTAATAAGATTGGAGCGGAATCTCGACGCTAGTATTCTTTGGAACATAAACAAACGAGCCGCCGCTCCAGATAGCTGCATGAAGAGCCGCATATTTGTGATCTTCTGGAGGAATTAGCTTCATGAAATGTTCGCGCACAAGTTTCGCATATTTTTTGCTCCTTAGAGCCTCCTCGATAGGTAGATATACTACACCTTGCTTCTCTGCCTCGGCTTTCAGCCTGTGGTAGATTGTCTCGGAGTCATATTGCGCGCCAACGCCAGCCAAACCGTCTCTTTCGGCCTGAGGAATACCGAGTTTTTCGAAAGTCTCGCGAATATCATCTGGAACTTTATCCCAAGAATCCGCCATCTCGAACTGGGGCTTCACATAGGTATCAATATTCTCTAAATCCAGCCACTCTTCTGGTTTATCTCCAGGTTTGGCGGTGGTTTTTGGCGCCCAGCTTGGCATCTCTAGCTTATCCCAAAGCTCCAAACCTTTTAGGCGCAAATCTAATACCCACTTTGGCTCTTTCTTTTGTTTGGAAATCTCTAGAACAAGTTCTTTGCTAAGTCCGCGGCTAGTTTTCATAATTACAAAAACCTTTCTCCTGGATCTTCTGGAGCAACTTTTTGTCGCCGATCTCGGCTAGCTTGCCGTGGTTCAAAATAATTGTCTTGTCGACCCTTAGCTTGTCTAGAATACGGAAATTATGCGTAATAACGAGAATCGTCGCGTCGCTCTCTTTTTGGTAGTTGGCGAGCTCACGAGAAATCGTGTCGGAAGCGTCGACATCAAGACCAGAATCAAGCTCGTCCAAGATGATAAAATCTGGCTTCAAAATCAGAAGCTGTAACATCTCGTTATATTTCTTCTCGCCGCCACTTAGGCCAACGTTTAGCTCGCGCTTAGCAAAAAACGGAGAGAGTTTTAGCTTCTCGCAGGCTTCGGAAATAAGAACTTTAACGGCTGGCAGGGCAAGCTTTTGGCCTCTGGCTTCGAGCGCAATTCTTAGCATCTCGACGGTAGAAATACCTGGAATCTCTGTAGGGTTTTGCATGGAATAAATAATCCCAAGCTTCGCACGCTTGTCTGCGGATAGCTTACTAATATCCTTTCCGTCATAAATAATCTGACCCTTGGTCTTGTAGTTTGGGTTGCCAGAAATTGCGGCCGCAATAGTAGACTTACCAGCGCCATTTGGTCCGAGTAGGGCGACGGTCTCACCCTTGTTGATAGAAAAAGAAATATCGGAAATAATCTCGTGCTTGTCTGCAGAGGCTGAAAAATTAACTAGTTCTAAGATTTTCTCCACAAGATCTCCTTACTACTTAAATTTTAGCACGCTATAAGGGGTAGCCGCAAGCGAGCCGCTACTTATCGCGAAGCGCTGCGCCAGATTAGCCCTGATGATATAATGGTAAGAATGATGAAGGATGACGAGATAGTATTGCGACTCAAAACCGACGGCTTAAACCCCGAAGATGTCGAGGAGCTTTGTTCGCTTGGCTTTAATCTTGAAAACGGCATCCTTTACGAAAAAGATAATGCGAAAGCTCTAGCGCTCTATCGCCGTGCTTACGAGGCGGGAAGTGCAAAAGGCGCGAATAATTTTGGCTATCTCTTGGCAAAGCTCAGTACTTCTACCGAGACTACTTCTATGGCGCTCTCTATCCTAGAAAAAGCGGCCGCCCTCGGCAACACTACTGCCATGATTAATATTGGCAATATCTACGAATTTGGTCAGCGCACAGGCAAGCCAGAATACAAAGAGGCTGCAAAGTGGTATCAGCGCGCAGCTCTCCTTGGTGACGGTACGGGCGTCTTTAACTATGCGAACTTGCTTCATTCTGGCCGCGGTGTGCGCCGTGATCGCGAAACGGCATTTCTTCTATTTGAAAAGCTTACCAAGCGTGGTTTTAAGGGCGCAGCATTTTATCTTGGTCTGTATTACGAAAATGGCTACGTTGTAAATCGAGATTACAAAGAAGCCCTAAGGTATTATCAGCTCGGTGCAAGCACGAACGATGCTTTTTGTAATAACCAACTCGGTCGTATGTATTGTCTTGGCCGGGGTATTCAAAAGCCAGAACCAGAGATGGGCTTCTTCTATTACGAACAGGCGGCAAAAATGGGTGACGCGACTGGTCTATCTAATATGGCCTATGCCTACGAAGTTGGCCAGGGTGTAAAGCAGGACACGATTAAGGCAATCGAATATTATACTCAGGCTGCCGATCTTGGCGAAGAAAACGCAATCGAATCACTCGAGCGTTTGCGTGAAGAAATTATGGCTAGCGCCAAAGCTGCGATTAATCGAAAAGTTGAATCTAATAAAACGACCAAAAAGCCAAAATCTAAAGAAGATGACAAAAAAGATTAAAATAAGCACTTGCATTTTGTAAAAAAGTATGAAAAAATGTAAGTAAGTTTTGTAAGGTCAAAACAAAAAGGTCAAAACAAATAAAGAGAGGTGTTTTCGATGATGTTCATACGTCACGAAATTTTAGCGCGCAGGGGGCGTGGTGAGAGGCGGCGCAATTTCATAATCGCATCAGCGATAGTCTTATTATTACTAATAGTAGCGGCTATTTATCATTTTGTAGCGGCCGCTTCCTATGACTTGGCAGGAACGACAGGTCTTACGTCTGGTAATATTACCGGCATAGTAACTGCTACCGACGGTTCGTCTCCTGTTAATATCGATCGCGACGATAAAGTTGCCCTCGATATTACTTTTGGCATCGATAATGCCAAGAGGGGCACGGCTTTGCAGAGTGGCGCTATCTGGACTTACAGCCTTAGTTCTCTTGTTGGTGCAAACAAAGATTTTAGCGCAGTCGAAGATATTACGACTCCACAAAACATTTATGATTCGTCTTATAGTACGACAGAACCAGTCGGCGTTTATACGATTTCAAATAACGTAATCTCGATCGAAATCACAAACCGTGAATATGCGACACCAGACAGAACGAATATTCGTGTTGGCGTTGGTGCTATTCTTGACCTTAACAAAGTTGGCGTTGGCCCAAAGAATTCTACTACTCTCACCTTGCCAGGCTCTACGGTTGATACCGCGGATACGATCTCTTTCAAGACCGCAGCTATTAATGTAACCGAATCAGTCTATGACGACGAAGTTGATTCCTTCAAGACGGGCAATACTAGCGTTGCTATCGATGCTGACGGAAGCGGCAACTATATTGCGACCTATACGACCGAGTTTATGACTAATGCTTATTTCCCAGACTTGACTGCCACCATTACTCTTACGGGCAATCAGACTTTTGTCGGGAACAATGATTTCGTAATGGCAACTTGTACTTCTAACTACTGCATCGCTAATAGCGATGTTAGTACGGTTACTATTCCATCGCAGTATATTACGATTAGTCAGGATCAGAAAACCGCTACAATTCAGATGGAACAATTCCTTTATGATTATTGTGAAGTAGGCGGCAACTGCTCCCCAGATATTAGTGGCTACAATCTAAACCGCAACATGCAGAAGAATGCCAACTATGCAGATTACTACATTATGTATCATGCAAATCTTGGCAGTACTAACCCTACCTCAAGCAGTAGTACTTATACCGCGACCGCTACGGTTTCTGGCATGGGCGAAAACAGTATGCCTGTCTCTGGCTCTAATACCGTAAGCTTTGGCGCAAACGGCTCTGTTTCTGGCTCAAAGCAGGGAACATGCGTTTCTGGCGCTACGACTGTCGATGGTGTTACGACTTGTAATGCCGATGCTTCTGGTAACAGGGATATTGAATATACTATTACGGTTGGCGACAATGGTGAATCTCTAGACAAGGTTGTAATTGAAGATATCCTAACAGATAGCCAGGTTTTGACTCCAGCAAGCATCACTGTTCAGATAGGTGGTAGTACCACTACAATTACGAGCGTCTGTCAAAACGCAGGCGATACCAAGTGCATTAATCCGGATGCAATTGACGGCACATATAGTAAAAACGATGTAACGCTATTTAAGTATGATTTTGCCAGCACCGATACTGGCCCTGCAACCTTTACTTACACGGTTCGCATTGCTACCGACGCTACGATTGGCTCTACGGATATCAATAACAAGGTCAACTTGACGATCGACCAGACAATCTATAACGATATCTGGCATTCTAAGACTCACTACGATTTCGACGTTCAGGATTATGTCCATAAGGAAGCTTGGGCTCAGGCTAGCTCTGGTGTCATTACCTGGACAATCAGGGTTTATGGTCCAGTAACTCAAGGCCAGACGTTCAGCAATGTCCTTGTTCACGACGTGCCTACTTACGACAACAATACATATTCTCAAGGTTCTATCGACACTGTATTTACGAGCGCAAAGAGGATTTCTGCCGATGGACAGACAGTAACCGACTTAACTCCAAGCGACTACACTGTTAATGGCCTAGATGTAACAATTAACACTATTGGTTACAATGAAGAGGTAGATCTTATCTTTACTTCTACTGCAAACAATACCTTCAAGGAAGCTTATGAAGGAAGAAGTGTTCTGGTTCAGAATAGTGCCTATGTTGGCAGCGATAGCTCTTGGGCTTCTGCTACAATCTTGACTCCAACTGCAAACACAATTGAGAAAACAGTCGAGCCATCAGATATTCCTGGCTACTGGCATGATAACGGCACTAGCTATGACTGGAATAGCCCACAACGTGGCCAATCTGGCTATCAATGGACAGCAATTATAAATGCCAACCAGGGCTCCGTCGATACCGATTATGAGCCATACTTTACAGATACAATTCCTGCTGGTTTGTATGTAACAAATGAGGGTTGGAATACTCCGACTACTGCGCCAAACTATACTGGTGATTCTTCGGCGGATATTAGTCAGGCGAACTTCGATGCGTATATTGAAGTATATCGTGTTGTTGGCAACGATTGGCAGCAATCTCAGAAGATTCCTGTAACGGTTACGAATGATGTTATTCAGCCAGTTAATCTTGCAGCTCTATTTAACGCTTCGGGCTGCCGGCTTAATACTGCTGTTCCAAGCACGAGCTGCGCTGGTATTAATGGTGCTACTTACTACATCAGCTACTATACAAGTATCGCTAATGAATTCCATGATGATTATCTTTCTTCAAAGGTCTTTACGAATCATGCTTACCTTGTAAAGAATAATAGTGGCGTCTATGAACGGATCGAAGACGATAGTGCTTCAATTACCTACAAGACCAACACTGCGATTCAGAAAGACGACGCGTCTAATACAACTCTCGACGATACGAACACGATTCTTTATGTAGTTACAGTTAATAGCGATGGCTATGCCTTTAATAACGGCGGCGTTCCTTATGCAAGCGCCGCAGATCGCAAGACTTTGACTTTTACGGATACGCTAGAGTCTAACCTTGGCTTCGTATCAGATAAACTTGTTGCAAATAACACGACCTATTCCTCTGCAATCGTCTGTACAGACAACTCTAATGTCGAGACAAACGACTGCAGCTTTAGCTATGATAGTGAAACGCATACGATTACTGGCCAGATTCCAGATGGTGTTCTTCGTAAAATTCAGTTCAAGGCCTATCTAACCGAACCAGAATTCAATGTTTCTCACGACTTCTATAACAAGGCCTACCTAGTTACAGATAGAATCACCTTCTCTGACGACGTAAGCAAGAGTCATATTGCTACAAAGCCAGCTGGCTGGATCAGCTCTGATGGTTTGATTAGTCTCGAAAAAGTAGATGGCAGCACTTTCGAACCAATTGAGGATGCAATCTTCAATGTATTTGATGTTGAATACGACGAAACAAGTGCTGGCAGTGCAAGCTATATAGCGACCGGCCAAACTACTCCGGTATGCAACCGAAGCGACAATGCTTGCGACTTCTCAACTGATGTACATGGTCTTGTTCAGTTTGAAAGCCTCAATGGTTTCAAGATTTCAAGCCCAGAAGGTACTCCAGTTGTAAATATGGGCAGCCTATATTACTGGGTCGAAAAGAGCGTTCCATCGCCATATCTCGCCGACGACACAAACAAACACTACTTCATGATCTATAACGAAGGTAGTAACTATGCGGAAACCGCAGACAATAAAGCTCTTGCCGAAAGTGTTGCAAGCTCTATTATTGCGAATAGTAACGGAGATATTACTTCGATCGCAGTCCTAAGGTCTTCGCATCGCTGGGTTGTTACGAATACAGAACAGAGGGTTGCAGATCTCGAAGTTCGCAAGCTTATCAAAGGTAATAGCGCCGACCCAACTCAGAAGTTTACGGTAGATATTACTGCTACAAACAGCAATCAAACAAACGTGAACGGTGACTTCAGAGTAGAATACTTCGATGTCGACAATCCTACCGTGACAACTCTCACAGGTTCGGTAACCTTCGATAACGGTGAAACCTCGATTGAGCTAGCTCATAACGAAGGCGTTCGTATCGTTGGTCTATATATTGGCGGCGAATACTCCGTAGAAGAGGAAGCGACTGTCTATACAACAAGCTATGCTTGCCGGGAAATCGACGCTTCCGGTACTGAACGCCAGCAAACAAGCTGTACTACTACGGGCCTCGTAGAAGGTACAATCCAGGAAGGTACTCAGATTGCAACTATTACCAATACGAGCAACGAAGCTCAGGTCTCTGGTATATTTGGAAATAAATCCACCTTGTTCGGTATATTTACGGCTGCCGGCATGGCAATGGCAGGATTTGCGGTAATCGTAATACTTAAGCTAAGAAGATGCTAATCTTGAAAAAGGGAATTGCTTATGATTAAGTTAAAGAAAAGTGAGGCAAAAATGAGCTTAAGCGGTATCAAGAAATTCTTCCTGTTTGCGGCTGTAGCGATTGGCGCAGCGGTCGGATTATCTCAAAAGTCGGTTAGCGCAATCGCCGAAGCACCGATTGAAGGTGAAGCAAGCTACGAGATTGTTCAATATCTTTACGACAAAGAGAACGAAACTGTAACTGGCGACTGGACCTACAAGATTGAAGAAATCGGCGGTACTGGCATTACGAATATTCCAAGCCATAGCTTCTCGCTAGTTGACGAGCCGTTCGTAGAAGGAAAGATTACGAAAACCGGCACAATAGATTTCTCTGGGCTACATGTAGCTGGCGCACTTGGAATTCATACCTTAAAAATCTCTATCAACTCTTGCCCAGAAGACTTCGCCTGCGATAACGATTACTATACTCTCTCGGTCTTGCTCGAAAACGTTGTAGATGAGAACAACTTCGCAACCGGCGAATACCGCGCATCGATTTCGAATTTACAAAAGAATGGCAAGGGTGCAAAGCTTGACAAAATGACTTTCGCCTGCACGAATCCGACAGAACGCTCATATATCACTATAAAGAATACTGTCGAGGGCGACGACGCTAGTGATAAAGATGTATTCAAATATATCTTCCAAATCGAAGGCGAAGGTTATACCTATACGATACGTACTCCGTCTGGCGAATATAAATTCGGCGGCCAGGAAGTAACTTCTGACGAATACGCCGAAGGTGGCAAGAAAGCGATCTTCTACTTGCGCCACGGCGAAACCGCCACAATCGGTATTGACGAAAATGGCGACTATGAAATTCCTTTCGGGCTTGAATATAGCTACGAAGAAATTCCAGACGTAAAAGATTACAAAACCTGGATCGATAGCAAAGACGCTGGATATCGAACCGAAATAACCAAGACGGTAAACGAAGAACCAGAAGATAACTTTACATTATTTATTAACTTCCGCAACGTCCCGAAAGATCCAATCGACGAAATTATCGATATTGTAAATACGGGTCTAAATTACAAAAACGGTCTTTATGTATGGCTGGCTCTAATATCCATAGGCGCGATTGTAACAATCATTATGATAAGGTCGAAAAAACTTAAAAAGAAAAAGGATTAATTGATAAGCAATAACGCTTATGTTAAAATAAAAATTAAAGGTAAAAGAGAGAGAAAATGGGTAAAATAAAACAACTAACAAACATTGCTGCCGCAACCGTAGCTAGCGTGTTCGGCATCGCAAGCTTCGCGGGCAATGCAAGCGCGGCAAACACTATGGAAATGCGCTATGATTCAAGCGCAACGAGCGTACAGGTCTGTAAAAGAGTAGCCGGATTACAGGGTCCTTACTCGGATACGTTTATTTATGATCTTTCGAGTGTAAGTAATTTTATCAATTTGCAGGGCGTAACGGTTACTTCTGCGACTGGTGTCAGCTATAGCTCTTCTGCCACTGATGCCGGTATCTTGACGCTAACCATAGATAATAGCAATGGCGCTAGCTCGACTGCAGAAAAGTGTGCCACCCTAAACTTTAGCGGCGCATTTACTAATACTAATATGGTATATGGCGAGTATACGGTAAATGTTAACGAGAGAAATACTTCGGGTAGCGGCGATAATGGCGGATATTATGCAGATGATCCTTACCAGGAAATCGACTTTTCTGCCTATCTAGACGTAGATAATAACGGCGATCCTATATCGGCTAACACGACTGGCAACTATGGCATCATGATTAAGGCTAAGGCCACTCCAAACTTTACCAGTACTGCATCATATACCAAGACGCATATCTCGCTCAAGAAGCAGGTAAAGGGTAACATTGCTGATCCAACACAGCAGTATGATTTTACCGTAGTGCTAACTAGAAAATATGCATGGACGGGTTCGAATAACGAAACGGTTCACTTTAAGCTAGATGATGGTACTGAAACATCCTGTACCTTCACGAGCAACAATGTTAATGCGACATGCACAAAGACGGGTATTAAACTTGCCCACAACGAAATGGTGCTTATTGGTGTTACCGGCAACACAAATGAGTTAGTTCCTGGCGGTTATAGTTACACAATTACGGAAAACCTACCTTCTTCTTTGTCTTCGACTACGACTGATGCATATAGTGATCTTACTGGCACGAATAGAATTAACCATTGGAATGACGGTAGTATCTTGGAGCGCCCAATTACTAAGGCCTCTCTAGGCGACAATGACGAATATCTCTTTGTAAACACCCTAAGCGAAGGTAGCCCAGCTGGTAGATTCTTCATGATTCTCCCATTCGTAATTCTCGCAATCATCGCTGGTGGTAGCGTAGTAGTCTTAAGAAAAACTTCAAAGAAAGAAGCCTAAAATAAATACCTAAAGCCCGGGCTTGAATCGGCTCGGGCTTTTTGAGATAAATAAACTATGAAACGCAAAGTTATATCGTTAATCATCAAGATTATCGTAATCGAACTTGTTTATTTTGTTCTCTTTTTCATAATCTTTGGTTTCGCTCGCGTAAATTCTAACAATATGTCTCCAAACATCAATGGTGGCGATTTGGCTCTCTATTACCACCTGGACAAAAGTTGTCATCCTGGAGATGTCGTCGCAATCAAGCAAGGTGGTGGCCGTGCGTTCCTGCGCGTCGTGGCTTGTGGTGGCGACAAAGTTACGATGACGGAATCTGGCAAACTCTATGTAAACGATTCCGCACTAGATATCGACAAAGTCTTCACTGGCAAAGATAAGATCAACGGCGGTATAACTTACCCATATACCGTTCCGGCTGGCTATTTCTTTGCTGTTGGCGATAATCGCGACGAACCGAACGATTCTCGTACGAGTGGCGCCTATTCGCCAGAAGATATTGATGGCAAACTGATAAGTATTTTGCGTACGCGCGGGTTGTAAATGGAAGCGGCTAAATCTGAAGCTGTTAGTGAAGCAGAGAAGGCTCAGGCTAAAACCAGCCCAAAGAAAGTTGCCAGCAAGAAGACTAGCACTGGCGAAAAAGTCGTCGATGCTGCCAACTTTATTATCGACTGGGCCTGTATTATCTTCTTTTTGTTGATTTTGATGTTTAGCCTTTACGCGATTTACGATTCTGTAAAGGTTTATCATGAGGCTGGGCTCCCTGAAGAAGTGAAGCAATATATTTCTGAGGAAGACGGCGAGCGCTATATTGATCTCGAAGGTTTGCGCCAGAAGAATCCGGATATTATGGGATGGCTAACTTTGGAAGGCACAACGATAGATTATCCAATTCTTCAGACCAATAACAACCAGTATTATCTCTCTCATAACTACCTCAAAGAATATGCCTATTCTGGCAGTATTTACGTCGACTGGCAGAACTCGAACAATTTTTCTGACGACTATACTCTGGTCTATGGTCACAATACCAATAACGAAGTGATGTTTGGGCCACTTAAGGAATACAATAACGACAAATTCTTTAACGAACACACGACTGGTAAGCTTTATACGCTTCATGGAACGTATAAGTTGACGGTGAATGCTGAGCTTGTAACGGATAAGGATGACGATAATGTCTATGATGTCGGCTCTATCAAGAATAAGGGCGACACTGTCCGCAGCTACATCAAAGAGAAAGCTTTGCATTACCGAGATATGGATCCGGAATACAAAATTCTTGCCTTGTCTACCTGTCAGGGTCAGGCAAACATGCGCCAAGTGGTTTACGTTAGCTTTGATCCAAACAATCCAGTCAAGAAGAAATAATTATTTTTCTGGCTTTATCTCGTAAAGATAATAAGCGCCATGGGCTTTTGTGGCTTTGTGAGTTTTTGAGTCGAAGCCATAAGAAAGAAGAACGAGCTTCTTTTTGAGGCGGTTGGCCTCTTGCTGGATTTTGTTCTCGATTTTGTCAAAATCTCTGTCGTCGCCAAAAAGGTAGATGCAGGTTGTCTCTTTTGGAAACTCGACCTTGTATAGATTCTCGCAAACGAAGCGAATATTCTTGTCTTTTCTTAGGCGGATTCTGCTAATAAGGACAAGGAATGGATTTAGCTCTACGCCTAGACCTTTTGCATGATGCTCGCTGACGGTTTTTAGAACGGCGCCATCGCCAGAACCAAGATCAATTACAAAGTCGGATTCTTTGAGCGGATAGAGATTTTTGAATAAATCATCGAGGTCTCTTTTCTTGCTTGGAACATATGGCGCGCCAGTAAAAGCAAAAAGCCCAAAAAACAGCACAAGAAAAGCCAAAATACCAAGAACTATTGCCATAGCTAGATTATACCAAGATTTTTGCGAGTGCCTTCTTGCGATACAATAGAGATATGGAAAAGATTAAAAAAGTTTTGCTGGTTCATGGATATAACGGAATTCCAGAGATCTTTCGATCTTTTAAAAGAGATTTGGAGGCGCTCGGCTGCGAAGTCGCGATGCCAGAATTCCCAGTACGCGAAGATATAAGCGTCGAAGGATATTTTGATATCTTTGATCAGTATCCAGAATTCTTTGGTGACGATTGTGCTGTTATTGCCCATTCTATCGGTAACGGTATGCTGTTAAAATATTTGGCTGCAACAGGCAAAGGGTTAAATAGATATATTTCTTTGGCTGGTTTTGCCGTTCCGTTTGTTGTTGAGGGAAAAGACGTCTTGAATGAGAAGGTTGCCCTGATTAACCTAAGTTCTGACGAGCTAGAGCATGCGAAATCTGCCATCAAAGAGAGCTTTTGTATCTTTAGTAACGATGACCATATCGTGCCATATAAAACTTTGCAGGAATATCCAAAGAAGATTGGCGGCGAGGGCATTCTGATCGAGAATATTGGCCATATGGGGCACAAGGCGGGACTCACGGAACTTCCTGGCGTAGCTGAGCTTGCAAGCGGCACGACCGAGTTCGAGTTTAGCTGCGGCTGTATTATCTTGGACAAGGATAATAACGTGCTGATGGAGCGCGAGATTTCTCGAAGAGGTGACAGGTTCTGGGCTTTCCCGAAAGGGCATATGGAAGCTGGCGAAACCGAGGAACAGACCGCTATTCGCGAGACGAAAGAAGAAGTCGGCCTCGATGTCGAGATTATAGATAAGGAATCTATAGATAATAACTACTTCTTGCACGATGGAAAAGTTTTGAAGCAAGTGATTCAGTTTATCGCAAGACCGGTCGGAAGCACTGAGCTAAAGCTTCAGGCAGAAGAGGTAGAGCAGGCGAGGTTTATGAGTTTGGACGAAGCGCGTGAACTTGCAGATTTTGAATATACAAAGATTACGATAGATGAAGTAAAAGAAAGGATGGGTCTATAAATGAGTAAAACATTAGTCGTATACTATTCGGCAACTGGACAGACGGAACGCGTGGCAAAGATTGCAGCAGAGAAGCTTGGTGCAGATTTATTCGAGCTTCAGCCAGCTACGCCATATTCTGAGGCAGATTTTGACTGGACGGATTTGGAATCTCGCGTATCTAAGGAGCATAACGACGAAAGCTTGCGAGATATCGATTTGGTTCAGGAAACGCCAGAAAACTGGGACGAATATGACACGGTACTCATTGGTTGCCCAATTTGGTATGGCATTTTTGCTTGGCCAGTGAACCGTTTTATGAAGATTAATAGCTTCGCAGATAAAACCGTCGTGCCGTTCTGTGTTTCGCATTCTAGTCCGCTCGGTGATAGCGATAAACTCCTCCACGAAATGACGAGTTCTGGGGATTGGAAAGATGGCTACAGATTTGCCATGAATCCGAGCGAGGAAGAGATAGATAGCTGGCTCAAAGGTCTAGGTTTATAAAAAACTAATCCCGGCAATCACTGTCGGGATTTTTGTTGCAAAGGGCACACATTGACAGAGTATAAAAAGATGTTATAATATATACGGATACCTGCGGGATGCAGGAATTGCTATTTGAAAGGAGTTGGTTTCTCTATGAGAAATCGGAAATCATTAACTACCATCATACTGGACATTGTTATGGTCTTTGTAATTGCATTTGCAATAATCGTACCAGTATCCAAAACGCAACCGACCGCAGCCATGACCGCAGAACAGGCTGAAACCTGGCAGTATTACGACGAGTTTTCTGAACTGTTCGATGAAGCTCGAAATAATCAGAGCATGCGAGCGCAGGCGCCAGTGGTTGGTGCTGGCACTTGGCTTGATGACGAGAGCAGAATGCAGAAAATCATCAATGACTATGCCTATCCGCAAAACATCTCGGATCCGACCGAAGAAACAATCGAACTCGTAGAAGAAGCCAAAAGTCTCATTCGCAGAGATCTCGGAGAATATACCGAGCTCTACTGGGAATATTTCGTATCTGTTGACGTAAAAGAGTGTGACTTGCCCGGTGGAACTGGCGGTGTTGTTGCCATGTATCTTCCGGAAGAGAACTGTGTTTATATTGTTCGAAGGGCAAAAGGAAACAGGCGTCAAGATCTGGAAACGATCGTGCATGAGCTGATTCATTGTCTAACGTGTGGTGATGAACCTAATAATATGTTGCGTGAAGGTGCTACCGAGTATCTGGCGCAGCAAATCGTGCCGCTGGACGAGTATTCATATAACTATGCCTATCCGTTTGCGGAAGCTTACGAGCAGATTCATGGTCGCAAGGCGCTGATCCAGGCGATGCTGGAAAATTCTCTGATGCAAAAGATTGACGAGGATTTGGGTAAGCCCGTGATGGAATACACGAATTACGCGATAAATTGCACGTTGTATAGCTTTAGTAATGTGCCAAAGTTCGCAGTAATCGATGTCTACTGTCATTACGTAGCAAAGTATGGTCTGCATGTGAATGATACGATGAAAGATACATTAAGCATGGTCTATTGTACTAAGGATAAAGAAGCAAGAAAATACTTCATGTCCGTGGTGCCGTTTGGTGTCTTGATGTAAAAGCTCTTAGAATGGCCGCGAGTTTGAAACTTGCGGCCTTTTCTTGGATTGGTTTTTAGAGATTCTTGTGGGGATTTGGGGCTTTTGCGGGGCATTTTCCGCCTACC
>JAZNRZ010000017.1:0-45724 GCA_045590975.1 Candidatus Nanosyncoccaceae bacterium
CTGGCCTCCTGCTTTGTTGCTGGTACTGTCGATGTTAGGGAAGAAGGTAACTTTAACATTATTCAGGTCACTCCAGAAGCTGGTAAGTCTCAGACCTTCAAGCTTGAAGGCCGCAAGGCTAAGGTGAAAGATGGCGCAACTGTTAAGGTTGGTGCTGTTATCGCAAGCAAGGCTAAGGGTGCTGAACCAATCGTTGCTCCATTTGATGGTGTAGCAGAACTTACAGAGGATAGCATTGTACTCGTTGCAAATGCTGGTTCTCCAATGAAGGTTTCTGTACCAAACGATTATGGCGTAGCTGTCCACGCTGGCGACCATGTTGAACCAGGTGATCGCCTATCTGAAGGTTCTTTGAATCTACAAGATCTCATGAAGTACAAGGGTGTAGAAGAAACCGAGCGCTATATCTTGAACGATATCCTCGCAATCTATGCTGCTCAGGGTCATGAAATCTCCGCAAAGCATCTCGAAATCATTATTCGCCAGATGTTCTCTCGCGTAATGATCGAAGACGCAGGTGATACTGAATTTGTTACTGGTGATATCGTCAGTAAGGCCGCTGTTGTTCGTGAGAACAACAAGGTTCAGGCAGAAGGCAAGCAGCCAGCTGAATTCTCTCAGCTCCTACTTGGTATCTCGAAGGTCTCTATCTACTCTGATTCCTTCTTGTCTGCTGCTTCATTCCAGGATACGACACGTGTTCTTATTAGCTCCGCAATCTCTGGTCGTGTTGACCACCTCAAGGGTCTAAAGGAGAACGTAATTATTGGTCGCAAGATCCCTGTAGGTACCGGTGCAGCTGCGCTCCCAGAAGATGAAGAAGCTGAAGAAATCGAAGAAGCTGAAGTCTCTAGCGTAGAAGCCTAGTAGCTAAAATAAAAAATATCCTCCACTCGGGGGATATTTTTTGTTATATAATATTTTTAAAGAATCCCCTAACAGGGGTAGAAATTTGAATTTTAGCCATAAAACTGGTATAATACAAACACTATATGGAAACTGCGATCAGTGCTTTTACTAGCTCATTCTTGTCGAGCGCGAATATCCTTTGGGTAATTGCGGGTCTTTTTGGTCTCTTACTAATTAGTGGTATGGTCGTAGTTGCTTTGAACTGGCTTGAACGCCGCGTAGAACGCGCTGAGCTCGAGAAAAAGATTCTTCGTAAAGACAACAACTAAAGCAAAAGCTTTTCTTTATGATATAATAATCTTAAAGAGGAGGTTTATATGCAGGATTTTGACTACTTAAAAGATGGTGATGTTTATTTTGATGCTGCCTGTCAGTCTCTCCGTCCACGACCTGTTATTGACGCATTAAATCGTTATTATACTGAGCATAATTCTTGTGGTGAACGTGTAAAATACGCTTGGGGCAAGCGAACGGACGAGATCGTTGAGGGCGCGCGCCTTCATGCTCTAAAATTCTTGGGGCTAAAGAATAAGGAATACTTTACGTCCTTTACGCTCAATACTACCTATGGCATCAACCTGATTTTGAATCAGATTAGGCCAGAGCTATTCGAGAAGGTTATGACGTCCGAGATTGAGCATAACTCGGTATTTTTGCCGACTATGTCTTTCGCGGAGCATAACGATATGCCGCGCGAGATTATGGAGCGTGAAGAGGATGGATCTATTGACATTACGAAATATGACTTCACGAAAGCTCTCGTTGTCGTGAATGCTGTGTCTAATGTTGACGGTAGGGAACTTGTAAATCTAAAAGAGCTAACAAAAGCTGTCCACAAGGCTGGCGGCGTGATTATTCTTGACGCCGCTCAGGCATTTGCTCACAACTCTGAACTACTTCACAAGACCGAGGTCGACGCGCTATGTACTTCTGCGCATAAGATGTATGCTGCTTCACTTGGCGTAATTGTTGCTCGCCGTGATTTAGTTCCAAAGCTCGATACGCGCTTTGTCGGCGGCGGCATGGTCGACGACGTTCATCGTGACGAAATGTTCCTGTCCGCAAAGAATCCAGATAATGTCCATACGATTTTCGAAGCTGGTCTTCAGGCCTGGGGCGAGATTATTGCCTTTGATGCTGCTCTGACTTGGCTCGAAAAGCTATCCAAGGAAGACAAACAGCAGCTTCATGATAACTGCGATCGTATCTTTGAATTCTTGAAGAATCAGCCACGCGTTCATCTATTAAACAAGGCTGCTTCGCCAACCTTTAGTTTCTACATTGATGGCCTAGATTCTCATCTCGTAGGCGAAGCATTATCCGACGAGGGCATTATGGCTCGCACGCGTTATTTCTGTGTTCATTATTATCTTGGGCAGGTGCTTGATGTTCCACCGCTAATTCGCTTCTCATTGGGTTACCATGTTCGCGAAGCTGACGTGGACAAGGTTCTTAAGGCTCTAGAAAGGATGCTAGGTTAATGGTCTGCATTGCAGCATTTATTATTTTGGCTATTGTTGGTATTTTTGTAGCCTTTTTGTCGATATTCAAGAGAGACATCGGCCGCAAGTATTGGAAGGTTTTCAAAAAATCTACCAGCTGTTTTACGAAACATATTACCTTCCAGAAATGCGATACGAACTTTAAGGATGACGTAAAGAACTCGCTTCTTCGCAAGGTTGTTATTAAGCATCCAAAGGCTGTAAAACCGCTTTCTGCCGCAATTGAGGTGCTCTCTGTCTTGATTGTGTTGGTTACGGTTTGGTCGCTTGCTGAGGGCATTAAGGCTGGTATGGCTCTCTGGACTCTCGGTAGCTGCAATGTTCGCCAACCTTCCGCATGCTCACTAAGCTCCGAAGCTTGTAGTATTGATAGTGGCAACGAAGCAAGCAATCCAATCGAGGCTATTGGTCTCTGGTTTGCCGACTGGGGTGAAATCTTTGGCGCATTGCCGGATAGATTTCGCTCTTGGGATACTGAACAGTTTGACCTAACGGGCGTAGATATGAGCTATATGGCACCAAACAATGCGCCTACGGCAATCGACATCTTTGATCCTGGTTGCGAAGTTTGCGCTCAATCCTTTGAAAATCAGGTCAATTCTAACTTCTTTAATAGATACAAGGTAAAGCTAGTTGTCTTCCCAATTCAGAACGAGAAGGGTCAGTTCAAGTTCGAGAACTCCGAGATTGTTTCACGCTATATTTTGGCAGTAAACGAATATGGCAATCCTAGCGAAGTTACAGATAGTAATGCTTTGCCGGCCGGCTATAAGATTATTAGTAGAATCTTCCTTGAGAAGAATCACGAAAACAAATCCTATCAGTATTTGTTCAATAATGCCTATACGCATGACGAAGCAGAAGAGAAACTTCAGTCTTGGCTAAAGGAATTTGGCTATAGTAAGGCAGAGATTTCTGAGATTAGCGAGCGTGCTCATTCTGAAGACATCTCGAATGTTATTACTAAGAACAATGATATTGTTCTGAACAATATTCATGCAAAGGGTATTCCTACTTCGATTTATGATAACCGCAAACATACTGGAAGGTATGAAAAATAATGTGGTTTCATCGGGCTTTTTGGCTTGGCTTGGTTCGTGGTATTGCGGAATTTTTGCCAATCTCCAGCACTGGTCATACTAGGCTGTTTCAAGAGATTTTAAGCGAAGAAGCTTATCGGGTTAGCTTTTTGTATGGCTTTACGAGTCTGGCAATTCTGCTGGCTAGCCTTATCTTCTTTAGAAAAGAGCTAAAAGAAATCTTTAAAAAGAAGAAAACTATTTTGAATGTTCTAGTCTCTGGACTACCAGTCGCACTTTTGGCTGTATTCTTACAGAAATCGATCGCTTCAAGCGAGCTCTTGTCTGGTTTTTGGATTATAGCGGCAGCTTTTGCTATTACTGGCGTAATTCTTATCAAGTTTAATAAGCTCCCGTCCATGAAGAAAGTAAAGAGCTACGAGGATCTAAAGATTACTGATGCTTTGTGTATTGGGATTGTAAATCTCTTTGCACTCGTTCCTGGCTTTTCGCGCTTTGGATTAAGTTTTATCAGCTCAAAAATTGTTGGTCTAGATACGAAAAGCTCTCTAAGGTATAGTTATCTAGCGAGTACCCCGAGTCTTGTTGCGATCTCGATTGCGAGCTTTACGAATCCTAATGCTCTAAACTTCTTGTCTACAGACTTTGGCCAGTGCAGCTTGGCGTTCGGTATGGCTTTTATTGCGGCGCTTTATGTATTGGCTGTTACGAAGATGTATTTCGCCAAAAAGAACGATACGAAAGTTCTTGGCTGGTATTTAGTATTTGCTACACTAATTATTTGCGCTTTTGAGCTTTTGAAACAATAAAATCGCTACGCCATAAATAGCATAAAAGTCAATGGCGTACCCCTTGAAAATATGGTAAAATTAGCTTGTGAATATAGATAAAATCCGCAATTTTTGTATTATTGCGCATATTGACCACGGCAAGTCGACTTTGGCTGATAGAATGCTCGAAATAACGGGCACTGTTGCTAAGCGCGAAATGAAATCTCAGCTCCTAGATAGCATGGAGCTTGAGCGCGAAAAGGGCATCACTATCAAGTTGACGCCTGTTTGCATGCAATACAAAGGCTATTCTTTGAATCTTATCGACACGCCAGGTCACGTGGATTTTTCTTATGAGGTCTCCCGCTCGCTTCAGGCGGTAGAGGGCGCTATTCTTGTCGTTGACGCTACGCAGGGCATTCAGGCGCAGACTCTTGCAAACGTTTATCTTGCACTCGAACAGGATTTGACGATTATTCCTGTCATTAACAAAATTGATCTTCCTGCTAGCGATGTTCCTCGCGTTTCTGCCGAGATTATGAATCTTCTTGGCTGTGACGAATCTGAGATTATTAAGGTTTCTGCAAAGACTGGCGAACATGTTGATGAGGTTCTTGATGCAATTATTGATCGTGTTCCAGCGCCAAAGCTCGAAGAAGGCAATGAGACTAAAGCTCTTATCTTCGACTCCTATTTTGACGATTACCGCGGTGTTGTGCTTTATGTCCGTATGTTTGGTGGTAGCTTGCCAAAGAATTCTAATATTACGATGATGGCAACTGGCTCCAAGGATATTGCGCTTGAAGTTGGCATCTTAAATCCAAAGATGTCTCCGCGCCAGACGCTCGAACCAGGCGAAATTGGATATATTGTAACGAACCTCAAGGCAACTCGCGAAGCAAAGGTAGGCGATACGGTAACACTTACAAAGAATCCAGCTACAAAAGCTTTGCCGGGCTACAAAAACGTTCGCCCATTTGTCTATGCTGGCTTCTTCCCAGTTTCTAACGACCAGTATAAAGATCTTAAAGACGCACTAGAAAAGCTATCTTTGGCAGATTCTGCCTTGCAGTATGAACCAGAAAACTCTCCAGTGCTTGGCTTTGGTCTTCGAATCGGCTTCCTTGGTCTCCTTCATATGGATATCATTCGTGAGCGCCTCGAGCGCGAGTTCAAGCTCGATCTTATCGTGACGAATCCATCGACAGATTACCATGTCTTGCTAACTAGTGGTGAAGAACTGGATATTCGCAGTGCCTCGGATTTGCCAGATGTAACCTTTGTTGAAGAGATTCGTGAGCCGTGGGCAAAGGGTGAAATTATTACGCCAAAGGAATATATTGGCGCCATACTTGAGCTTATTATCGGTAAACGTGGTATCCAGAAAAACATCTCATATATTGATACTCGTGCTGTTATCGACTTTGAGGCTCCAATGGCGAACCTTCTTACGGATTTCTATGATCAGCTTAAGTCTTCTACATCTGGCTATGCTAGCTTTAATTATGAGCTTGGTGGATACAAGGCGGAAGATTTGGTTCGCGTAGATGTCTTGGTTGCTGGCGAAAAGATTGATGCCTTGTCTGTTATGGCTCACCGTAGTGAAGCTGACGCGATTGGCCGTACGGTTACAAAGAAGCTAAAGGAAGTTATTCCGCGTCAGAACTTCGAGGTGGCACTTCAGGCTGCAATTGGTGCAAGGATTATCGCGCGCGAAACGCTCGGTGCATATCGCAAGGATGTTACGGTAAAGATTCATACTGGCGACCGTGACCGTAAAGCAAAGCTAACTGAGAAGCAGAAACGCGGTAAAGCTCGTATGAAGCGCTTTGGTAAAGTAGATATTCCAAGCGAAGCCTTTACGGTATTACTAAAAAGAGATAACTAAAAAATAGAGCTGGATGAACCGGCTCTATTTTTTATGTTATTTACAAAGTTTAAGTAGTGCTTCGATAGTATTCTGGAATACTTCGTCGCGGCTTTCCTTGGCGTCAACCTCTACGAGCAGGCCTTCGTTCTTGTAAACTTCAAGAACCGGAAGAGTCTTCTCGTTGAATTCCTTAATGCGAAGCTCGAGTGCCTCTTCGTTAAGGTCATCGCCACGAGCGCCACGATCTAGACTCTCGAGTGCGAGCTTGCGGCGTTTCTCCATCTCTTCGCGAGAGATATTGAGTAGGATTGCTGCCTTGATAGGATGTCCGGCATTCGCAGCAGCTTCCATAACAGGACGTTCTTCGCCTTCCCAGCGACCAACACTGCTAAGAATCAAAGGAAATTCCTTTAAATCATCGTTTGCAAAATATGGCAAAACGATAGTGCGGAATTTGTCTGTGCTAGCAAGAGCGCCAGAGTTCATTTCTTCGCGTAGCTTTTCGTCTCTCTCCTGAGCGTCACGTAGGATGGAGCCGGAGCTAAGTAGTTTACCGCCAAAGGTTTCGGCGAGGCGAGCGCCAATGGTGTCTTTTCCCGAAAATGGCATGCCAAAGATATTGATACTACCTGTGCCTAGCCATTCTTTGATGATTTCGATATTCTGTTCCATAATTTTTAATGTTAAAATTGTATCATATGGATAATCAGAATGCGAATGGTGGGAAAGCGTTGCCGAAATTTCCTTTTCTTGGGGGTAAAGACGAAAGCAAAGTGACGCGCGACGGTGTCGAAATGACGGCCGATCAGGACGTTCTATCTCCTATGACTAAAGCTCAAAACGTCGAGGTTGAGAATTTGCGCGCAAAAAGCCTTGTCGAATCTGAACGCGAAAAAGCCAACGAAGAGCTTCGTCGTATCGAAGAATATAATGCAAGAATCCGCGCGATGGAAGAGGCTCGCCTACGCGCCGAAAAAGCCAAAAAGACCACGGTCTATGTAATAATTGCTGTTATTTGCGTTGCTTTGGCCGTTGCTACGCTTGTATTTGTTCTAGTGCTTCTCAATGCCCTAAGGCGTCCAACGACTTACGTTCCAGAAGAAAAAGAGAAGAAAGAGCAGCAATACGCTCAGGTTGAGGGCTATCAGTGCGAGACTGCAAAATGTGGTAAGATTGCAGAGCTTTCAGATGGTCGCATTATTCTTCGTGATGGCGCATATTATATCTACGACCTCGAGTCGAAAGAAAAGACTGTTACGGCGATTGATAATACCGACTACTATTCTGTCTTGCCATTTGCTTGGGGCGAGAAAACATATCTTGTACTCGACCTTGATGCTGGCCTAAACGCTATCTTCTCAATTGCAGATAATAGATATGTCGTTGATGCTAACTATGATGCAATCTACACGGATATAGAGAGCGATACCTACAAAGATATGAAGTGGGTTTATGGTAAGTATATTATTGCAAGTCGCTCTGGCGGCTATCGCATTATAGACATGAGCGCCAATAACTCCGAAAAGGTTAATGGTAGCAAGAAGGTCTTCGCTGTCGAGCGTGGTCCATACTTTATTGGCTACGAATCGGATGGTCAGAGACGCGTATTTAATAATTCCGGCACACAAATCTATCTCTGTCCAGCTGAAAATAATTTGTATGCTCGCGATGGTTTACTAATAACTGTCGATACTGATTACGATTATGATGTATTCGGAACTGATGGTGAATCTCCGGATGGCTATTCATTTGAAGATGAACTTAATGATCAGGATTCGGATACCTTGCCAAATTACTTAAATAACGGCAGTTACTTCAAGATTCCAAAGGAATAAAACTAAACAAACTAGCTCCAAATCGGGGCTAGTTTTTATAAGGAGAGGCGCCATTAGCAAACCTTGCCAAAGAGTGCTAAAAGGCATAAAATAAGCTTATGACAGATCGTCAAAGAGAAATTTTATTTGCAATTATTGAAGAATATGCAGAGCTAGCCACCCCTGTTGGTAGTGTTACTCTCGCAAAGCTTTTTGACGTCTCTTCAGCGACAATTCGCGCCGAAATGGTAAAACTCGAGGAAATGGGCCTTATTAAACAACCGCATACTTCTGCTGGTCGTGTTCCTACTGATGCTGGCTATAGGCTTTATGTTAATCAGCTCCAGGAAAAGATGGAGAACAAGAGTGCTGCCGAAAAAGAAGAACCAGAAATGCCTAAAGACAGAACGACTAAAGCTCTTGCGACTCGTATTCAGGCTCAAACGCGCGCAGATTACGCTATTCGCAGCGCCGTTGATAGTCTAGTTGACCTCACCGGAAACCTTGGTCTTGCAACCGTTGGCGACCAGCTGTATATCTCTGGTTTTGGCAACCTATTTTCTCAGCCAGAATTTTCTCAGGCAAACCAGGTTCAGGCCGTAGCTAAGCTTCTAGATAATATTAAGCCATGGCTACGCGAGGTCTCACCAAACGAGGCTATAAATGTATATATCGGTACGGAGAATCCTATCGGTAAGACTTCTAATGTTTCCTTGATTGTTTCGCGTTTCCGCTCGCCTTTCTCGGACAGGAGCTATATTGGTGTTCTTGGGCCAACCAGGCAGTCTTATCGCCGTGTAATGTCGCTAGTTCGTAATGCTGGAATAATGTTGGAGGATATTTTGCTATGAAAGACAAGAAAGTTAAACAAGATTTAGAAAACGAAGAGCAGGTTCAGGAAACTCCTGAAGTAGTAGAAGAAACTCGACCAGAAGTTGTAGAATCTCCAGAACAGGCAAAAATTACCGAGCTAACTAACGATCTTCAGCGCACGCGCGCAGATTTTGAAAACTACCGCCGTCAGACTGAAGCCCAGCGTGAACAATATGGCGAAGTTATTAAACAGTCCACAATTGCTAAGGTTTTGCCGCTTCTTGATGATATTGACCGCGCTATCAAGGCTCAGCCGGAAGTTATGGGTCCACTAGCAAAAAACTTCGAAAAGACTCTCAAGAGTTTGTCTCTAGAAAAGATTGAACCAGCCGCTGGCGAAGAGTTTAATCCAGACCTACATAACGCTGTTATGGTAGAAGGCGATGGTGACGAAGAAACTGTCGCTGAAGTTTTGCAGCCTGGTTATTATTACGAAGGTCACATTGTACGCACTGCAATGGTGAAAGTTGCAAAGAACTAATATGAAATTCAAGATTATTACGCTATTTCCAGAGATGTTCGATAAGGTTTTTGGCCAGTCGATGCTTTGGAAGGCTCAAGATAGGGGCTTGGCTAGCTTCGAGACTATTGACCTAAGGGAATTTGGCTTAGGTCCACGCAAGCAAGTCGACGATACGCCTTATGGTGGTGGCGATGGCATGCTTTTGAAGCCAGAGCCAATTTTTGCTGCTGTTGAGAAAGCAAAAGAAGAGCTGCCAAACGCAAAGGTAGTCCTTATGACGCCAAAAGGTCCAATCTGGGATCAGAAACGCGCTTCGGAATTTGCTAATTCTGGTGACGACTTTATTATTATTTGCCCACATTACGAAGGGTATGATGAGCGCATTTTGACGCTCGTGGATTACCAGGTTTCTCTCGGTAAGTTTATTCTTACTGGCGGCGAAATTCCTACCATGGCTATGGTAGATAGTATCGTGCGTCTTATTCCTGGTGTTCTTGGCGGTGAAACTTCGGCTGAAATCGAGAGCTTTAGTGACGGAGATAACTTCGAGTATCCGCAATATACACGCCCAGAAGATTTTCGTGGTATGAAAGTACCAGAAATCCTGCTATCTGGAAACCATGGCGAAATTGCAAAATGGCGAGCCGCCAACGCGCCAACTAAACCGAGCGAAAAATAATGGACCTTGCCTCGCCAATTGAAGACGTAAAGGGTGTAGGGCCAAAAACTAGTGAAGTATTAAATCATGCTGGTATTTTTACGCTCCGAGATTTGGTCTATCATCTACCGAGGACATATCAAGATTTTCAAGAAGCGCAGAGTATTAAAGATCTAAAACCTGGCCAGGTTGCGATTAAAGCGCGCGTAGACGCTATTTCTACGAGCCGCAAGCGTCGTGGGTTGAGCCTGACCGAGGCCACGCTACGCGATTCTACAGGCGCAGTTCGTGCTATCTGGTTCAACCAGCCATATCGCGCAAAGCAGCTAGCTACGAATAAGGAATATTATTTTAGTGGCAAGCTAGAGTTTTCTTATGGTCGCTTCCAGCTCATGAATCCATCGGCTGAAGCTTCTGGGGATATTGATAAAGGCGTAGAAAATGGTCTCAAGCCAATCTATCCAGCGCGCGGCACGGTTAAAACTAATGATTTCCGCAAGTTTATCAAGAATATCCAGAATCAGATTGCTTTGACTCCAGATATGATACCAAACTTCGAAGGCAGGGCAGATGCGCTTTTGTCAGTGCATTTTCCAGAGAAAATAGATGACGCTACGGAGGGTAGGAATTATCTGGCTACTGAAGAATTATTTAGTCTTTTGCTAGCTTCTAGGTTGAATCGCGAGGCAAACCAGCAACTTAGAACTACGCCAATCAAATGCGATCTTCCTGCGCTTCAGAAACTGATCAAAACTTTGCCGTTTAGTCTTACGAATGCTCAAAGAAGGGCGGTTTGGGAAATTATTCAGGACATGGAAAAAGATATCCCAATGAACCGTTTGCTTCAGGGTGATGTTGGTTCTGGCAAAACCATGGTTGCTGCGCTTTCTGGTTTTGTTGCGGCAAGGGCTGGCATGCAGACGGCGATTATGGCGCCAACAGAGGTTTTGGCAGCTCAGCACGCCGAATCTTTGTCTGAGCTATTTGGGGATAAGTTAAGTATCGCCTTGCTTACTGGTTCTACGAAGCATAAAACCGAGCTCAAGAAACATATTGCGAACGGAGAAGTGGATTTGGTGGTTGGTACTCATGCATTAATCACTGATAACACAAAGTTTCATAATCTAGGCCTTGCAATTATTGATGAGCAGCATCGCTTCGGCGTGGCTCAGCGCCAGAAGCTTCTAAGCAAAGCTCATACAATGCCACATCTATTGTCTATGACCGCAACGCCGATCCCGCGCTCTTTGCAGCTTACCATTTTTGGCGACCTTAGTGTGTCTATTCTTGATGAGCTTCCGGCTGGTCGCCAGGCCATCACGAGCAAGATTATCTCGCCAAACTCTACTAATCAAATGTGGGAGAAAATCAAGCCAGAGCTTGAGAACCATCATCAGGTTTACTATATCTGCAAAAAGATCGACGACGATGGTAAGAGTGAGCTTGCTAACGTAAAGCGCGAATGTCAGAAGATTGCCAAAATGTTCCCAGATTACCATGTAGGACTATTGCACGGTAAAATGAAACCAGCCGAAAAAGACGAGATTATGAAACGCTTCTCGGCAGGTCAGATAGATATCTTGGTAAGTACGACTGTTGTTGAGGTTGGCGTAAATGTCCCAAATGCTACTGTTATGGTGATTGTTGATGCGGATCAATATGGTCTCTCGCAGCTTCATCAGCTCCGTGGCCGCGTCGGTCGTGGTAGCGACGCGAGCTATTGTTATCTGGTTAATTCTAGCTCTGATGCTCCGTCTAGAAGACTTCGCGAAATCGAGAAATCTCAGGACGGCTTCTATCTTGCTGAGGTTGATCTTAAACTCCGTGGTCCAGGCGAAATTTACGGTGCTTTGCAGCATGGCGCGCTGGATCTTCGTATTGCTTCGGTTACAGATACGAAGTTGGTTCATAAAGCAGAAAGGCTTGTGGATGACTTTTTGAAACAGGGCTATAATTTGCTAGAATATAAGGAGCTAAATGCTGAAGTTAAAAAATATCAGCGTTTAACCACGCTTAATTAAAGACAAATATGTATTCATCTCTTGGAGTAATAAAAAATTCAAAACATTCTGGCGAGCTAATCGGTACGCACCAGCGTATAGATGAAGTTGCTCGTCGCATGATTTCGCGAAACGTTGATGTGGCGCGTGCTTTTCCGAGTACACAGGAAATCCTTGCCTTTGAAGGCATGCAAGGTCCTGATGGCCTAAAACGTAAATCCCCAGGCGTCGACGAGCCAGAACATTTTATTATTCCTGGCGAAGATGACGGTGTGTTGATCGGATATATTCGCGACCATCACTATAACTTAACTAAGGCTTTGCGCGAAAGAAATCACGAACGCGCAGCTTTTGAAGCAGCTTGGATGGCTCACGCAATTACTGATGGTTTAACGCCTGCACACCACTATCCTTATCGCGAGCGCGTCGATGAATTGATGCAGGAAAAAGACTACAAGAAGCTTTTTGGTATCAAGATCAAAGGTATTATGCGCGGAGATAACTTGGCTCAGGCGGCTAGGAATAACTGGCTCTATTGGGGCGCTGGCGGTATTATGACGAAGCATATCGCCTTTGAGTATGGCGTAGCGCAGACTATTGCCTTACTACCAAAGAAACGAATTACGCCTCATATGTCCCGCAAGGAATTCTCGCATATTGATTACGAAAAGGTTTTCTATAAATCTCTCGAGCGCGTAAATAATCTCAAGATGTATGAACGCTTCCTGAAAGATGGCTGGACGACTGAGCTTGCGATGGAAACCTATCAGGTTTTGATTCCTGAAATAATTCGCTGCGTGGCTTTGAACTGGGCGAGCTGTATCGAAGAATCTGGTCTGATACTATATAGCCAGATGGATAGTAAGAAAAAGGCAAAGCATGAAAAATAGCAAGAAAATCCGCATTATTTCTGGTGAATTTGGCGGTAGACTAATCGATACGCCAAAAAGCGAGCTAACTCAGCCAATGGGCGACCGCGAGCGTATGGCGATATTTAACCGCCTACGCGACGAAATTCCAGGCACGCGCGTGCTGGATATGTTTGCAGGTAGTGGCGCTTTGGGTATTGAGGCTTTGTCTCTTGGTGCTGTGAGCGTAGATTTTGTAGATAAGAGTTCTGAAGCGAAGCGTACTATCAAACAGAATCTGAGCCTACTAAAGATCGAAAACGGCAATGTAGTTGGCGAGCCAAGTGGTAAATATGATCTGATTTTTATGGATCCACCGTATGATAACCCACAATACGAACTATGCCTTAAAATCGCTAGTAGATACCTATCGGATTCTGGTTATCTAGTTTTGTCTCATCCGTCTTCGCCAGAACCGCCAGTTTTTGATGGTCTAGAACTACTTAGTGATAGAAAATACGCTGCAGCGCATATTAAAATTTATCAAAAATAATTGAAACAAAAAAATAAGGCCAACCTCCCAGATGACCTTATTTTTTGTTCTAAAGACTGCGTACTTCGATTTCTACGCAACCTTCAATCTTTTCGATGTCAATTGACATTGTATATACCTCGTTTTTGTTTTGTGTTTGTTTGTCTCTCAACTCTCCACGTAACTAGTATAGCAGAATCAATTTAAAAAACGCAAGCATTTTCGCGCATAAAATTTGGGTTTTTATGCCCCAAGATATAAAGAAAAAATAGTGCTAATATATAAGTATATGCAAGACTACACAATCGATCCAACTAGTCCATCGTTTAATTCTAGGACGCCGTTCAATGCGGGTTCTCCTATAAAAATGGATCAAGATAAGACCAAAAAAGTGCTTACTGTGTTTGCGATAGTTTTTGGAATTACGCTGCTTGTTCCTGGAATAATTTTTGGTGTTGTCTTTTTTGTAATCCTTGGGCCAATGTGGCGCGAGGGCATTAACAAGATTGAATCTCATAGTAACGGTATCGAAATTCCACTTAGTACTACGCATGTTATTTCGAAACTAAAACAGAATTATGATGGAGCTATTGTAAAGATACCAATTACTTCCTTGGACTGCAAAGAATTAAATGTTTATGTGAATAATCGTGCGGGCGATACCAAGTCGTTCGACATCTGCGAAGGCAATAAAATCGAAACATTTATTACGTCTGCAAGTAGTGATAGGACTTATATTTATCTTCTAGATAATTCACATATTGCTCGTTTGAAAACCAATACGACCTATTCGAAACTATATGAGATCGCTATCTACTCCGAGCGAAAGGCCGAGATTGTTGAGAAAGCTAAGACGATTAGTCTATCTAGCGAAACACCTGTGGTTGAAATTCCAGACGTACCGCAAGTTCCAAATGTGGAAGGCATCATAGAATCGATAGACCCAACCGAACGGGCTGATGATACGGATAATTAATGCTTAATCGTAACTAATAAAGAAAGGAATATAAAATGCTATATCCAAGCGTAAGTAACCTATTTGAAGATGTATTCGATGGCGATTTCTTTGAACGCCACGATTTGACTCCAAGCCGCTTTGGTCGTCATGTTGGCAAGCTTGCTGTAATGCGCACAGATATTAAAGAAACTAAGAGTGCATACAAGCTAGCAATTGATCTTCCTGGCTACGAAAAAGAAAATATTAAGGTTACTCTAGAACAGGGCGTCCTAACAGTTTCTGCCGAGAAAAAGTCTGAACTTAAGGAAGAAGACGAAGAAGAGCATAAGCTAATCCGCAGCGAGCGCTATGTTGGTATTAATAGCCGTAGCTGGTTCGTCGGTGAAGATATTAAGCAAGAAGATATCAAGGCAAAGTATAAGAATGGCGTCTTGAATCTTACTATTGCTAAGCCAGCCGAAGAAATTAAGGCTAACGAAGTTAAGAATATTACGATTGAATAATCATGTTAAAGAAAATTGATTGTTTTGAATTTGATAAACTCGTTTCCGAGAGCGAAGGCGAGGTCTTTGTAGATTTTTTTGCTGACTGGTGTGGTCCTTGTCAAAAGATGGAACCAATCTTGCGCGAAATCTCTGAGTCTAACACTGTTTATCAGGTAGATATCGAAGAAGAAAAAGACTTGGCTATGGAAAACGAAGTTGTATCGATTCCATGCATTGTTCTATTCCGGGATGGTAAAGAAGTAAACCGCATAATTGGGCTTTGCAAGAAAAAGGATATCTTGGATCTAAAGAATGAATAACAATATTTATGACCTTGCAATTATTGGTGGCGGACCAGCTGGCCTTTCGGCTGCTATCTATGCCGTTCGCGCAGGCCTAAAGACTATAGTCTTTGAGAAGCTTGTTTGTGGTGGCCAGATTGTAAACACTTCAAAGATAGATAACTATCCGGGTATGCCGCATGTTTCTGGCGCGGAATTCTCGGATAAGCTTCAGGCGCAAGCTGAGGAGCTTGGTGCGGAAATCGTCTTTGATGAAGTGCTATGCTTTAGTAAAAAAGAAGATATTTTCGAGCTAAAGGGCGAAGAGATATATAGCGCAAAGGCAGTTGTCCTTGCTTGTGGCACCACCCCGCGCCATCTGCAAATTCCTGGCGAAGCTGAGCTGATTGGCAAGGGTGTTTCGTTTTGTGCTACCTGTGATGGTAAATTCTTCGAAGGTAAAGATGTGGCCGTGATTGGTGGCGGCAATACTGCGCTATATGACGCACTCTATCTTGCAGACATTTGTAAAAAGGTCTACTTGATTCATCGCCGTGATGAATTTCGTGGTAGTAAGTCGGCGGTCGAGAAGCTAGAGAAACTAGACAATGTTGAATTCTTGCTAAATACTACTCCAGAGCGCATGCTTGGCGAGAAGAAGCTAGAAGGCCTAGAAGTATTGCAGAATGGTAAGAAAAATACACTCGAACTATCTGGCGTCTTTGAGGCTGTCGGTTCTGTGCCGCAGGGCGCAGCACTAAATCCAAATCTCAAGACTACCGAAGACGGATATATTAAGTGCTACGAAAACTTCGAAACTAGTATTGATGGCGTATTTGTTGCAGGCGATCTTCGCGAGAAGCGTCTAAGACAGCTAACTACAGCCGTGGCAGACGGCGCCGAAGTTGTAACTAGCGTACAAGAATACTTAGCAAAATAAACATGAAAAACCCGCAGCGTAAAACTGCGGGTTTTTCGTTACAATTGGATTCTCTTGCCAGCGGAAAAGTGTTTGCTTGAGATTACGACGCAATTGTCTTTCGAACACTGAAGCGCGATTGTCTCGTAGATTTCTCCAAGAACGAAGCAACATCTTCCAGTAAAGAAGTTGTTGACTGTCGTGTTGGCCTGTGGATAACTAATCGCAAGTGTTCCGTGGTGATCATTCTCTGTGGCGTACTTTTTGAGTGCTTTTACGCACTCTTCCGCAAGACGACATCCACTATCTCCGAAGAGATTGATGCTGAGACATACGAAGTCTGTTTGCTCGTGATGGCGCACAGAGAGATAATCGTGAATCTTAACACTCTTTTCCGGTTGTTGAACCATATAACGACCCCCTTAGTAATGTGCAATTAGTATATTATACAGCTAAAGCTTAAAAAAGTCAATAGTTAGACAATAGCCCTGCGGGCGTTTTTGCGCCGACTAGAGCGTTATTAGGAATATTTGCTATATGGCCTTTAACTTGCCAAATCTGCAAGTTTATACAGATAAGCCAATAACGCTAAGGTGTATTAGCTTTCCAAAATGGCAAGCTAAAGCCTATATTTGCGAGACGGGAGGGATAACCAAGAAATATCCCTGTGCTACAATATAGTTATTAACTGAGGTAGAAAAATGCTATTGAATGACAAGATTTTGGTAGGCAAAAGCGGCGACAAAGAGCTCTTTATCCTACCTAAAATGGCAAACCGCCACGGGCTAATTACGGGTGCAAGCGGCTCTGGTAAAACTATTACTTTGAAGGTTATGGCCGAGAGCTTTTCGGATGCTGGCGTACCGGTATTCTTGGCTGATGTAAAGGGTGATCTTGCTGGTACGGCCATGATAGGTGAGGTTAACGAGAATATCCAAGAGCGCCTCGATGCTCTTAATATTCCAGATTTCGAGCCAAAATCCTTTCCAGTAAGATTCTGGGATATCTATGGCGAGAATGGTCATCCAGTCCGCGCTAACGTTGAGCAAGTTGGTCCAGAAATCCTTAGTATGATGCTTGGTCTGACTGAAGCACAGGAAGGCAACCTAGCCATCGCTTTCGAAGTTGCTGAGGATGAACAGCTGCCGTTAATTAATCTTGAAGATTTGCGTGCAGTTCTTGCTTATGTCGCCGAAAACAAGGACAAATATGTAACTAAGTATGGCAATATAACAACTCAGAGTATTGGCGTTATTCAGCGTAGTCTCCTAACCCTAGAAAAGCAGGGTGCAGACAAGTTCTTTGGCGAGCCAGCCCTAGATATTAACGATTTCTTTGCCGTAGATAAAGATGGTCGTGGCGTAATTAATACGCTCCACGCAGTTAAGCTATTCGAAAGTCCAGATCTATACGCAAGCTTCCTATTGTGGCTCCTAACCAGCCTATTTAGTCAGACGAATGAAGTTGGTGATCTAGATAAGCCAAAGATGGTCTTCTTCTTCGATGAGGCTCACTTGCTATTCAATGGTATGCCTACTTATCGCCTCAAGAGGATTACCCAGGTCGTAAAACTTATCCGTTCTCATGGTATTGGTCTATACTTCATTTCTCAGCGTCCAACAGACATTCCAGACGAAATTATGTCCCAGCTTGGTAACCGCGTTCAGCATACGCTCCGTGCCTATACCCCAGCCGAGCAAAAGATTGTTAAGGCTAGTGCGGATTCCTTCCGTACGAATCCAGAATTCGATACCGCCGAGGCTATTCTCGCTCTTGGTACAGGTGAAGCTTTGGTCTCCTTCCAGGACGCAAAGGGCGCGCCAAATATTGTCGAGAAGGCAACGATCTTGCCACCACAGAGTCAGATGGGCGCAATTGATGGCATTGCACGTCAGAAGATTATTAATGAAAGTCCATTCGTTGGCAAGTACGATACTGCAATTGATCCAGATTCTGCCTTCGAGCGTATTCAAAGAATGAAGGCCGAGCTTGCCGAGCAGGCGATTAGCGAAGGTATTATTGAGCAGCCGGTTCAATACAAGGGTGAAAGCCCTGAAGATATCCAAAGGCGCAATATCGAAGCCTTTAATGCAAAGCTTCGCGAGAATCAGGCGGCAAACCAGATTGTTCCGCAGCAACAGCAGACTGCCCCAGCTAAGACGACCAAAACTACAAAGGTTTCCCAGAGCAAGCTAGAGAAATATGCTGACCGTGCCGTTGGTAACATGGTCGGTAGTGCAAGTAGCGCCGTCGGTAGAAACCTCATGAATAAGTTCCTAAAGAGCTTCTTTAAGTAATATAAAAATCCACCAGTTAACGCTGGTGGATTTTTGATGCTAGACTAATTGGCCATATACTTCGCCAAACTTATCCTCTTCGACACCTAAATCTCGGAGCATGGCGTAGGCTCGCTCCATTGGAATATATGAGAAGCAGTTGGATTCGTTTAGGATTTTTGCAATCGCGTTGTATTTCTTGAATTCGTTTGATGTTTTGTCGTAATTCTTTGCGAGATTTAGTGCCTTATCTCTTAACTTGACTTGGATTTGTGGTAGTTCTTGGTTGTTCATTATGCACTCCTCGAATTAACGCTTGATGGGAAGTTAATATTTGGTACTGGGCGTAGATGCATTCCAGAAACAATTGTAAGTTGCTCGTCATCAAAGACTTCCTGTAGTTCTCCGGATTCCGTCTCGTAAACTTCGGATTCGTTTGTGACGTAGAAATGCTCGGTATTTTCTGGGTTGGCATAGAAACTAGTATCGTTGAAAGATAGGACAGTCTCTACTGCAACATCTATAACATTCTCGCCCTCATCGTCGTAGATATCTCGCCTTACAACCGAAATGTTAGCCTGCTGCATATCGTATTCTTTGCTAAACATGGCACTAAATAGCTGATAAAGGCGAACTGAGACGTCGATATCTTTAAGTCCATTCTGTTCTAGGATATTTAGTAGTGTCTGCTTCTTTTCTTGTAGGCTAATCTGCTCAAAGCCGCCATTAGACTCGGCATACTCGTTCAAGGCTTCAGTGATACGCTTTTGTTTCTCAGCTTCTGGACTACCAGCTTCTGCTTCTTGTTGATTAATAAGGTTATACATCTTCTGATAGGACTCATCGAAGCGCGTTCTAGTTTCTTCGTTGTCAGTCATGAGCTTTAGTCCACTAAGCGGAGCGCCGACTTTTGCCGCAGTAAGGTCGCTTCGGTAAACTTCCTTTACAGTGACTGCACCAACAATCATATCATCGCAGCGGAAGCGAAGGTTGGCGTGGCCTGAGCCATATTCAGCATTATTGAGCTTATGGCCAGTGCTATCGAAATAGCTAACCTCAAAATTAATTCCGTATTCGCCAAGCATTTTACCAAGAATCATGGTCAGCTCATAGCAAACTGCGCGGTTGTTTTCTGGCGTAATTTGCTCGATATAGTTAATGTCGTTATGAATTGCGCCTAGGTTTTCTTCGTCATAGCCAGCCATATAGCGGCCATCATAACTCAGCAATTTACAAAGCTTGATATATGTAAATAAGGCCTTATCTAGATTACTAGCATCTTCTGGCATGCCTTCAGTGAGAGCGGAGTGGAGCTCTGGAGAAATATTGGTTTTATCGAGGAGTGGCTCGTTAGTCTCCATGACCTTGTTTATGAAATCATGATTAATAACGCGGCAATACTCGGACATATTCTCGCGCGCTACGTCGGGTAGGCAGAACTTGTTATTGAATAGATCGGAATGATCTTCAACGAATTTGGCTAACTCTGCTTCTGAAACATCATCGATAGTACTTTTCTCGTTGAGTGCTGCCAAGAAATCGTCAGGATTCTTGTTAAAGAAATCTAAAATGTCGTTACCATTTAGTTGGATATCTTTACCGTCAAGCTTGTCTGTTAGAGGATTTTCTTCGCAATAATTCCTGAAAGCTTCAGGGCCAGTTGCTTCGCGAATAATCTGAATCCTCTCAGCTTCCGTCTCGGTAAGATCTTCTAGCTTGCCGTCTTGTTGTAGCTTGTCTAGGCTGCGCATAAGCTGAGCGGGGGAATCGATGCTAGAATTTGTAACCGAAACCGTATCCACTTCGGTCCTTCCATCAAAACTTTCGATCTCGCGGCTAGTCATCTGCGAAACCATGTTAATTTGGCCTTCAAGAAGCATTTGGACTTTATTAAAGAAGACCTCGTTTGAGATGGCACGAATGGCGGTCTCCTCATTGATCTTTTTATCAGTCTTAAAACCGGCTTCGACTACTGGACTAGCGTGAAGTTCTTCAAAATCTTCATCGGAAACGAATATAAACTGTTCTTGCCAGTTCGGAATGCGATCTTGTGGTACGAGATATTTATTCAAGTCGTCCATACCCATTTTAGTGATGCGTTCGTTGGCAAAAATTGAGTTACCCTTGGAGTTCAGACCTTTTTCGCGAAGTCTGCGCTGGTAGCTAGGGCTACTGGTATCTGCTTCAGGATCTTGGGCTAGTTCGGTAAGAGAGTCCCATTCGTTGGTCTGCTCTTCAGAAGCGGAATCTTGGGCCTCTGCGGGACTGGTTTCTTTCGCGAACTTGCTCTTGATAAAAGACTTCAGGCTCATAAGGAAATTATAACAAATAGAGGCATTAAAGAGTGCTACTTGTACTCAACAACGATATAAAAACTAATATAGCAGCATCATATTACACTTTGCATTACAAATGTATTGCATTACGTAATACATAGTGATATTATCTATACAGAACCAAAACTTAAGGAACAAATTATGAATAATATTCAAGACTTACCACAACCAGAAGAACTAATAAAAAAGAGCGCAACGCGCAGTATTTCTCTAAGGGTTAACGAGGATACAATATCCGCCTTTGAAAGATATGCAAAATTATACGACACGACGACGAGTGCACTGATTAATAATCTGTTGGACGCATACGCTAAAAGGCTTGATACTACAAATATATCCGAAATGGATAGGACTCAGCTTGCCATTAAAATGATGGATTCAATGCTACATAAGAAAGCAATGAAAATTCGATTTAAGACTCGTGATGAATTGGAACAGGTGCTTTCGTGTATGTATGACGTATCTTATCATGTTAAACTGGATCATTCTATTAACTCAGGTAGTTCCGACAAGGATCTAAGCGGGGAAGGTATAGTAAGCATAGAGTTTGATAATGACTATATTTGTTTTATGATCGGTGGTTCGAAAAAGACAAAGGGATCTGTGGCGAATGGATGGTATCGCGTGGAGGTTCCGTATATGGTATGGCCACACGTAGTAATGATGCTCTTGGCATACAAGGATGCCTACAAAGAATTAAAAGTATCCGTCCAGGAAGATCAAGAAAAGTATTTTATCGAAGAGTTTTTGGATAAGATCATTGAAAGAATTGATGCAACGATTGGCCGACCAGACGAATTGGTGTCAGCAATGGAAAAGTTGTTGCTTCACAATTTTGAATCACTTCTCAGAGATGGGAAGATTAAGATAGAGCCTAAGAAATAAAAGACACAAGAAAACCTCCGAAAAATTCGGAGGTTTTCTATGGTCCGCGAGACTGGACTTGAACCAGCACGCCGATTGGCATATGCTCCTAAGGCATACGTGTATACCAATTTCACCACTCGCGGATGTAAAGCTAGTATATCAGAAAGATTGGAAAAACGCAAATCGTCATTCGAATCCGGGTATTAATTCGCGAACGTAGGCATTAACTTTCCAAAATGGAAAGTTTATATAGATAAGCCAATAACGCTAAGGCGTATTAGCTTTCCAAAATCGCAAGCTAAAGTCTACGTCAGAAAAAATAATTCTAATCAAGAAAACCCCTATAAAACTCAAAAAATTTAAACCACGAGCGTCTTAAAAACTCGCAGCGCTTATGCTAAACTAATATAAGGTATTTGAGGAAAAAGTAAGGGGAGAATGAACAAGTTAGCTGTTTATTTAAACAAGAATATTGATGGAGTTGTTTATAGTGCTCCTAATATTTTGGACAAATATTCTTGTGATCGTTCGGTTTTAAAATACAAACCAAAACTCGTCGCCATTCCGGCAAACGTTGCCGATGTACGACGTCTAGTAAAATTTGCTAACCAGCTCGCCAGTAAAGGCATGAATATGCCTATCACGGTACGTGGTGGCGGCCATAGCAAGACTGGTACTGCAATTGGTAGTGGCATTATTATGTCTACTGAGCGCCTAAATCATATCCAAGAAATCGACACGCGTCAGCGCCTAATTCGCGTCCAGGCTGGCGCAACGCTTGGCGAAGTTCAGGCAGCGCTTAATATGTCTGGTATGGAGCTTCCAGTTTTTGGCGACCCAAAAATGACCATCGGTGGCCTCATTGCGAACTGCGCTCCAGCTTCCGTCAATACTCGCCCAAGCACAATTATCGACTTTATCGAAGATATGGAAGTTGTTATCGCCGACGGTAGTCTTATTCAGGTCCACAAAATCACGAGCAGTCGTGCAGATAAAATCGGCAACGGCAAAAATCTTGAAGCTCGTATCCATAAACAGCTCAAGGAATTCCTCGAAAAGAATCAATTAATACTAGATAAGGTTAATGAGGCTAAAGAAAGCCGATCTTGGTATTCAGGCATCAAAGATGTCTGCGCAAAGCGTGGCTTTAATCTTGCTCCTATTTTCTGCGGCTCTGAGGGTACGCTCGGTGTTATTACTGAGGTTATCCTTCATGTCGAGCCAATCTTTGAATCGCCAAACTTTATCGCGATCGTTTGTGATGATATCAAAAGCTTCGAAAAAGCCACGCGACTTATCGAGAAAGAGAAGTTTACTGACGCCATCTTTTATGACACGGAAATCTTTGCAGATATCGAGAAGACCGGTAAGAGCCTAAAGTTCATCAAGAAAGCCAAAAAGAACGGCTATCTTATCGTCGCGAATGCCAAAGATGACTCGCATGCGAAGCGTCGCTCAAAGATTAAATCCCTGGAAAAGAAGCTTGAAAAGAGTCATAAGCTCATCGTCGCCAATGCTGAAAATAAGGGAGATTTTGTTGCGATTCATGAGAATCTTATTGCGTATCTCAGCCAAGATAATCTCGAGTCTCGCGTTCCAGTCGTCGATCAGGTATACATTCCAAAAGAAAAACGCTTAGAGTTCTTAAAGCAACTCGAAGCATTATCTGACGTTCATAGCATGCCTATGCCAGCGTACGGTTCTATTGAATATGATACTTATACTGTCCGTCCAAAGCTTCGCGCCGACGATCTAAAATCTTACAAGAGAATGATCGACTTCCTTCGCGACTATATTGCTATCGTAAAAGAATGCGGCGGCCATGTGTGTGGTGCCGCCCCAGAAGGTCGCTTCCTGGCCCCATTTATTAAAGCTGAGACCAATCCAGCTATCATTGAGCTCAATCGCAAGGTAAAAGACATTATTGATCCGAACCATATCTTCAACCCTGGCATCAAGCATGAAGCTGATGCGCGTGTGATTTTCAAGCATTTCCGCACAGAATATGGCGGGGATCTCCAAAGCTCTTACTAGTTAAGCGCTCATGGTTCGTCTCTAAAGAGATATTATGTTATAATTTCTCTTATGAAATCATCCGTTGAGAAAACTAATACTTCCGCCAAATTCAGCATCGAATTTGACGCGAAAGATTTCGAGCCAGCACGCATCAAGGCCCTAAATCGCCTCGCTCGAAACATCAAAGTCGCAGGCTTCCGCGAAGGTAAAGCTCCTGCAAATATCGTCGAACAGCATGTTGATCCAAACAAGCTAGCTACCGAAACGCTAGATGTTCTCGTTCGCACAACTATTCCAAAAGTCTTCAACGAAGAAGGCTTGCTTCCAATTTCTACTCCTCATGTAGATGTTATTAAGTTCATTCCTGGCGAAAGCGCAGAAATTACCATTACTGCCGACATTATGCCAGAGGTAGAATTCTGCGATTATGAATCTTTGAAGGCAGACTATGTCAAGCAGACTATCGTCGAAGCTGATGTCGATGATGTCCTAAACCGTATCGCTGAAAGCTTCGCAGAAACAGAAGTTGTAAAGCGCGCAGCAAAAGACGGCGACGAAACCGTTATCGACTTCACTGGCAAGAAAGATGGTGTCGCATTTGATGGCGGCAGCGCAAAAGATTTCAAGCTTCGCCTTGGCTCTGGTCAGTTCATTCCAGGCTTCGAAGACGGCATTGTTGGCCACGAAGTTGGTGATAAGTTCGATCTAAACCTAACCTTCCCAGAAGATTATGGTAACGCCGATCTTGCTGGCCAGAAGGTTGTCTTTGAGGTTCTCTTGAAGCAGGTTAACGAAATCAAGAAACCAGCTATCGACGACGAACTTGCAAAGAAGACTGGTGCTTTCGATACTCTAGACAAGCTCAAAGCAGACATCTTGAAGAATCTCGAAGAACAGGCAAAGCGCTCTGCTGATGATCGATACAAAGACGCCCTTCTAGACGAGCTCGTAAAAGGTTCCAAGACTGAAGCTCCACAGACTCTAGTCAAAGAACAGATTGAAATGATCCGCAGCGATCTTCTTCGCAATCTAAACGCTCGCAAGATGCAGCTCGAAACCTGGCTCAAGAACACCAGAAAGACTATGGAAGAATGGGAAAAGGAAGTCGAATTGGCTGCTACAAACCGCGTTCTTTCTAGCATCGTTGTTCAGAAGCTTGGCGACGAACTTGGTATCGAAATCGCAGACGAGGATGTCGAAGAACAGCTCAACCTTATGCGCCAATCTTACGCAAAGAGCCCAGAAGCCCTTAAAGATCTCGAAGATCCACGCACAAAGGCAAGCATTCGTAATCGTATGCGCGTAAATGCTATCATGGACAAGCTTGTAGAAATCAACCTTCCTCATGCAAAACAGGTTGATCCAAAAGACCTAAAGTCAAAGACAGAGAAGAAATCTGACAAGAAAGCCGATAAAAAGGCAGACAAAAAGTCCGACAAGAAGGCAGACAAGAAAGCCAAGAAAAGCAAATAAGTCGCAATAAAAAGACCACCTCTTCAAAAGGGGTGGTTTTTTTATTTCTTTTTATTAGCAATGTGCCAATGATTTCCCATGTCGCACTTATAAGCATGAAGTGCATGGGGCGGCAAGCCGTGCTGGTACTCAGATAGGCGCGCGGCGTCTTCTGCATCTTCTTCGCTGTCGTAGCAAATCTTTTGCTTATCTCCAACCCAGCAAAGCTTTGGATTATATTGACCAAAATTAACTTGTCTAGTCGTGGACATTAGAATTCTCCGTGTAGATATCTCAGGCGCTCGTCTTCCGGCATGCGCTCAATGGCAGAGCGAAGCGTGTTTCTGGACATACGGTTATAGTTGTCGATAATATAGCTTTCAATTACGTGTTTGTCGACTTTATTATAAATATTCCTAAGCATCCAACCGCAAGCTTTCTGAATAAGAGGGTTGGGATCTTCGAGCGAAGCGTCAATAAGCTCCAATCCGTCGCCAAGAACACCTTTGCGGTAATAATATAGATAAGCAACAAGAGAAATCCTTTTGTGCCAAAGCTGGCCTTTGTGGCTATTAAGCTCATGTAAAATATCTTCGTTGTGATTATCAAAGCACCAGCGGCCCAGGATGTTTGGCGCAGAATCATCGACGAGATCCCAGTTATTAACACGTTCCAGTTTTTCGAGATATAAATCCTTGCTGTTGCTGCTTCGCTTGGAGTATTGCTCGCGAAGGATCACTAAGCCGGCAAAGCGATAATCATGAATCGGGGAATCAAGCAGTTCGATGACTTCCTCGCGTGGCATCTTTTTGTATCTCTTGCAGATTTTGCGAAGCGTAGGGGTGTTGATGGCGAGCAAAATATCCCCCTCGCCATATTTTCCAGGGGCGATGCCAAAATATTTCTCGTACACTTCAATCTTGTCGGGCTGAATCTCTTTTTCTAGCTCGGCAATAAGATCTGCTTTCATAGAAACATTTTACCATAAGTGGTCTTAATATTGACAACATAAGCATGATGTGATATAATATATACATCCTATTTTTATTCTTCTAAGGAGGTTCTTTTATGTCTAAGATTACTGTTTACGTTCCCGCTGTGGACGATTATCGTTCAAAGGTGCTCGAAAAGGCAATAGAGATGGCAAAGTACAATCTCAATGTCGATTTCGATATCTATCCTATCGATTTGCGCACGGATATGATCCTGATGCGCAGCTTTGATGCTCAGGTATTAGCGCAGGGTCTTTACGATGGTGGTTACAACCGTGATGAGGTTAGCATCTTCTTTGTTCGCAAGGATATCAAGACTGTTGATACTAACTTCTGTTTCGGCGCTACCATGGGGAAGACTATTCTTTTGTCTGACTACCGCATCAATCACGGCTGCTACAGCGAAGCAGAAAAGATCGCAATGCTCACATATCTCATCGAGCACGAAATCGGTCATGCATTTAAGGCTGCTGACGATTTGCATTACGGTGATGGTATCTATGACATGCACTGCCTGAACGAAAACTGCGTAATGCAGCAGGTGCAGAGTCTTGATGAGCTGAAAGCTTTTGCGAAGCACAACATGACATGCCGCGGAAAATACGAGCGAGGCTGTTTCTGTAGCCACTGCAAGAAGCGCTTTAAGCGCAACTATCTGAGCGCTTGAGATTCAAGTGCCGGCCCTCCGTAAAAGGAGGGCATTTTTCTGCATATTGACAGAATTAAGCAAAAGTGATATAATAAAGCAATCATATATAGAGATATGATCGTAGCTTAATCGCGACCAGATATTATTCCGAGCTGGCTTTCCCAAGGGGGAGAGAAAGCCCGCCCGGAGCATTATCCGGAGTATTATACAAGGAGGGTTGCGGTATGATTGATTTCTACCAAGGCACCTATGATTTCGAGGATAGTCTCTACGCCCCCAATTTCGTTCTCGATCCAATAACCATTGAGTTCGAGAGAGAGCTGGACGATGATGACCGAATCGACGACAATGAGCTGGATATGGCCCTTGTGGCACAGCTCGGATCTCGCCCGACCAACTTCCCCAGAGCTTTTGGAGCAGCAGACTTCGCAGGAATGCTTGAAGATCTCGCTAGCACTAATAGCATGATTGAAAAGGCGGAGATGCTAAGCTTCTGGAGTCAGTGCTTCCATGGCACAATGGCAGAACAGCTTTCAAGTCTTGCCGAAGAGCTCAGAAACAGCAACGAGGATGCAGCTCGCAAGTTAATCGCGAAAATTTGCGGGTAAGCAAAAATATCCCCTGCAACCTCAAGCCCCCGGCCTAGCCGGGGGTGTTTTTCTGCCTAAAAAATAAGCATGAGAAAGGCCCCTCCAATGAGGGGCCGGTTGTCAGCAGGCTGCGAGTTTTTTAAGGTAACTCTTAATGATCTTGTCTGCTTGCGGGAGGTCGAACTTAAGCTCGAAGGGGAGGTGCCGGAAACTGATGTTCCAGAGCATTTCGTCTTCCTTCGGATGCAGAAGTCCGATCGAATATAAGGTGAAGGCGGCGAGCATTTCTGCTTTCTTGAGGTTGCCACTCTTGAGGCGCCAACCTACGCCGATGATTCCTTCGCTGCATTTGCAGAACACCATGTAGGTGTTGTCGGACTTGAGCGAGAGCTTGACAAAGTCACACTCCCTTTCGATAACTACCTTTCTTATGTTCGAGGTCAGGCATTTTTCTAATCTTTCTGCCTGTTTGACGAGTTCGCGAAGGTCTGAATTCCTCTCAGTGCCTCGAGGCATCCAACCTTTGTCCACTTGAGTAACTGTAGTCCCATCATACTTAATAACATTGTAGATGTCAGGGCCCTCGCATCTCAAGCTAGACCAGAACTCATACTGCAGATCCACCTCTTTTGGCAGGTTTGCCGTAGGTTTACTGCATTTGGTCATCATGATATCCATGTGACCCCTCCTCTCTCATATAATAATGCGATTCCGCTTCGAGGGCGGAATATCCTGAATATAATAGCACAAGCGACAAAATTTGTCAAGCAATAAAACGTTAGCAATTAGGGGGTTCTTAAGAGCTTAAGGTTGACTTTAGAGCTTTTTAGGTGATACATTTAAATTTAATATACACAAAACGCAACACTCCGAAATAACAGGGGTGTTTTTTATTCAAAAAAGAGAAGGTTACAGAGATAAAATGGCAGAAAAAGTGATCGCGAATGACACTGCGTATGGGCAGGCGGATTTTTATACGGTTTCTGCACAGCTCAACTCTGGATATAGCCTAAATGAAGCGACTGTCACAACGCTCGCACAGCGTGGTAGTATGCGCTATGCGGCCTATATGTTTGTAAAACGCAGCTTTGACGTTGTCGTAAGCTTTTGTGGCTGTCTTGCGCTTGTTCCTGTCATTGCTTTTGTTAAAGCTGGCAACATGCTTACTGGCGACTTTAAGCCTATGTTCTTGAAGCAGGCAAGGCTTGGTCGTGATGGCAAAATCTTTAATCTTTTGAAGTTCCGCAGTATGGTTATGCTTGATGATGGTCGCCAGGCTGATGCTCTGCTAGACGAGCTTTTTGAAAAGAATCCGGAACTAAGAAAAGAGTACGAAAAGAATCACAAGCTAGACAATGATCCACGTATTACCAAGATGGGTAAGTTTATCCGGGCAACTTCTCTTGATGAGCTTCCTCAGTTCCTGAACGTCCTCAAGGGCGATATGTCTTTCATTGGCAACAGACCATATATGGTTAGCGAACGCGATCATATGGGCGTTAATTCTGATGTTATTCTTGCTGTAAAACCTGGCCTTACGGGCTGGTGGCAGGTTTCTGGCCGCAACAATCTGACTTTTGGTCAGAGACTTGTGCTTGAGTCGGAGTATGGCGAGAAGGCTTCGCTAAAGTTTGATCTGTATATTCTAGCCAAGACTTTTAAGGCAGTGCTTAAGAAAGTTGGCAGTAAATAGTTTGACAATAATCCACCTCTAGAACATAATGAAGCTACACGGCTACCCTGGTAGCTGTAGTACTTTTTGAAAGTTGGTGGATATTAATGGAGAATGCCAAAAAAGAAAAGGCCAAGATTAACCTCGAGCTTGCTCAGGCTCTGACGGATTTTGTAGGAGTCCTGGAGGACTATATCGACTCCTGCGCATTTGCTGCGCCTGACCTTGGTCTTAGTCGTAGGACCGGCCAGATTATTTACTCGACTCGCAGCTTCGTTAAGGTTTACGAGAAGGATATGCCTCGCCGTAATACCGACGAGCTTTGGCCTGCAAAGATCGGGCAGGTTAGAGCTGCATTTGGTGCATACTCTTCGTTTATTGACATGCCGTCGGAGCGCGAGATTGCAAAGGTCAATTTGATGCTGGATAAGCTCATTGCTGCTTGGCGCGAATGTGATGCCGGCGATGCATTGGCCGAGGAAATCGATGACGCTTTTGGTCTTGTCTTCACCTTAGAAGAGACGACCAAAAATGGCCAGAAGAAGTACATTGACGAGGGCTTCAATCCGGCAGACATTGAAGGGGATGTAATACTGCTTTACAACGCTATACTAGCAACACTAAACGAGCATCTTGTCGAAATCGCCGGTGGCTATCAGGAAATTATTGACGAAGCAAAAGCAAAGCTTACAGATGTCGAAGAGTGAGCCGTGAATATCCCAAAAACAAAACCGCCCCCCCGAAAAAAGTGGAGGCGGTTTTTCATGCCTTGACGATTCCTACTTATGATTATATAATATAGTTGCATGGTCGTTTGCCGGCCATAGTATTTTTTTAGAAAGAGGTGTTTTGTATGGAGAATACAAACAAGCGGTTAGCAAAAATCAAGGCAGAATTCGCAGAAACGTTGTACAATCTGGCGGTCAGTATCGAAGATTTTATCGATGAGCATACTATTCCGATTGGTGTTTATGGTCTCGAGCGTGATTCCGAGGAAGAGTTTACTAGCGATGCCAGGCGTTTTACGAAAGTCTATGCTAGTGACCTGAAGGGTGACTTGGATAACGATGAAGAGCCTAGCTGGCCGGTAACTCTGCGACAGATTAATCTGGCTTTCGCGCTTTACTCAATTAAAGCGACTGGCGAAGAATATGACTCAGTGCGGGATATCTATACTATGCTAACAAAACTGCTTAACTTGTGTGAGAAATATAAGGACGAGCTTGATGATATTGCTCAGGATATAGAGACCACCTTAGAAGAGACGACGAAAGTCGAGTCGCGCTTTGGCCTTTCGAGCATAGTTTATGATGAAGGCTTTGACCCATCGGATATATTCGGCGACGTAGCAGTTCTCAGAGATAATATTGTGCTTATTCTGAATGAACTGCTTATTGATGCATTTGGCGGCCACAAGGCAATGGTCCAGCAGATTAAGAAAGCGGCCGAAGAGATGGCTGACGAAAAGACTGAAGAATCCAAGTAAAGCACCAACCCCCCCAGAGAGAACTCTGGGGGCATTTTTTTGTGTTTTTTAGATGTTGTCGGGTTCGGCCTAAGCGCCAACATTGACAAATCAACACGCTTGTGCTATAATATATATACATGACATTTTTATGTCAGAGTTCTTTTGTAAGAGGTGTTAGTTTTTATGACTAGAAAGACGGATAAGGATCTGCGTGCCGAGATGGCCCAGATTGCTTCGATGCTCGATACACTGCAGGGTCTTCTGCAGGACTACCGTATGGGCTACGTGCCCACTTGTGGCGAGGTGAGCTTTAGCGAGGATGGCGACGCTATCTATCCTGGCCCACCCCATGATGCTTTCTGCCGTGATGGGGATTTTTTAAGCCCTGTGCGTGCGGTAGGCGATGCCTTTTGGTGGATGTATGAAAACATCGGGGACTCTAGGGCATACACGCACGCTATTTGCCAGGCACTGACGGATCTTTATGATTTTGTTAAAAGTTGCGAAACAGCCGGCGGCTACGTGATGGATGCAACTCTGTATCCTGCTCACTGGACGGTTGCTAGGAACTTTGCTGAGCTCTTCGCTGGTAGCAATGGTGAGAATGTTTCATTCGAGCCGCTGAGTGAGAGGTGCTTTAATAAGCTCGAGCATGCAGTGGACAAGTATCTTGCGCAGATAACGTGCGAATTCTTCGGCGGTTACCGTAATATCGTTAAGGCTATAAACGGCGACCTCGACGCACTGAAAGTGTTTGACGAGGGCGAGGATTACGCGGATGCGCCTAGTGGTCCTAGCGGCGACGCTTTGGCTTCTTGGCCGAAAAACTGGTAAATTTCGCCTTTGTCTATGCGCCTAGGACCAGAATACCGCCCCGGGTTTGGGGCGGTTTTTCTTATGCATAGAATTTGTAAACAAAGATGTTTTTAGTGCTATTAAATAAATACTCATGCTTGGGTTCCTTGGGGCGATAAATGATTATGTTTTGAACTGCTAATAGTTCGTGATACTGTTTGTGGTACTATTAAATTAAGGATGAAAGGAAAGAAAATGTCTGATGCTGTTGCTAAGGAGCGTGAAAGCTTAAACTTAACATTTTTTGATCCAGAAGGTAAAAAGAAAACTAAAAAGAATGTTAGTCTAGAAGAGCTTAAAAAGGTAGCCGCCCGCGCCAGAGAGATTTTTGATGAAGCCGAAGACGACAATAATTTATAATCCGCATCTACTGGATAATCTGGCGGGCTGTAATTTAGTTATTGATTCGACGGCGATTATTGATGCTTCGAGAAACGATGACTTTCTAGCTCTACTAAGAAACTTATCTCAACGAGACTGTACACTAATAACGATCCCTTCGGTTATTTATGAAATATTACGCTATGGGCGAGATGCCCAGAAGCAAGCATCGCTGCGCGAGCTAATTAGTGACTTGGAGATTTTGACGACAAACGGTATCGAAGAGTCGGCTCTGAATGGTGACTGTCTTCGTTTTGTCTCTATTTATGCAAATTTGGCTTTGGGTAATAGAAAATCTGAGAATGGTAAAAATGCGGGGCCTAGCTTTACGGATTCGTTATTGTGCCTAACGCTGTACAAATATAGACGAACAAATATTAGGCTTTTGACGAAGAATTATTATGACATTCCGGCCAAGTTATTCGATAGGGAAGAAATAATTGCTTATGACGAGGGTAAGCAAATTACTACTCATGCTATTTATAGCTTGAACAAAGAAAGAATGGAACAAGAAATGAAGAAATGGGGCCTCGATGAAATATAGCTTGCTTGACGATTAGTCAAATTCGTGGCATTCTATGCCTATTAATTGTTCTGCTCGGTGGCGGAGGTAAGCCCGTGCCGGGCTTTTTTGATGTATCAAGAAAATGACCAAGGCAAAAAAACGTCAAGAAGAAATCCAAATAGCCGATAATTAAAAATCCCGCACCTTCGATGCGGGATTTGTTTGTGCTGAGGCTTATTCCATCTTCGATTCACCGATGACAGCACTGTCAACCAGTGACGGCTTATTGCTGTTCAGGCCGCTAATGCCGGCTACCTTCAGAATGTCGCAAAGGTCGCTAAGTAATATCGTGTCAAAGACGCAACTGTCATGCAAAAGATATTTTACGAGCTTCTGAGCGATGTGTTCGAAGGGCCAAAGGAAAAGCACGTACCAGTCCTCCCTTGTGTTAGGGTGGAAAACACGGTTTTCGGCAATTAGCTTGGGCAGATCTTCGTTCATGTAGGTCCTGAAATCTTTGACGAAATGCTGGATATTTGCGTCGTCGGAATCTTCTGCACCAAGAGCGGTATACTCAATCTCGATAGCTTCGAGTGCCGAAATGATTTTCTGAGACTGGCTCTCAAGCTCGGGTCTAAGAGTAGCCGAATCCTTTGCAATCTCCTTCAGACGAGTAAGCGCGCTCGTGGCGGACTTTTCGCACGCTTCGACATGAAGCGGAGTGATTCTCTTGGTTTCGCAAGGCTCCTCGATCTCGACTACTGTACTGTAAAGATCGCAGAGAGCAGAGAAAAGACCACCGAGGACATTCCATCGTGCAAGAATGATGTTCATAAATAAACACCTCCAAAGTAAGATACTCTAACCGCGTAAGTTAGGTAGAAATATTGTGATACAAAATTAGTTAATTGTCAAGTGCATGCATCTACTGGTAACCGATGCGGCGTTAAAACGGAGGCGGTTTTCATTGCAATAAAAAGCTCCCGGGATTAACCGAGAGCTTTTGGATTACTTAGATTCTTCGGACTGTTTGACCGTCTGCTTAGCTTTAGTAAAGCAGAAGATTGAAACTGTTAGGCTTGCTGCGAGAATCAAGACATATTTGATAATTCTATCTATAGTGTCTGCGTTCTTGACGTTTGCGCTTGCGATAGCGTAATCAGAGAAGCTAGAAGTCTTGAAGGTGATTGTATGGGTCTTTGCGTCATAAGTTGTAGGGATAATCTCATAAGTACCATCGTGCTTCTTGTGAACCAAGATTACAGAGTTGCCGTCAACTCCTTCTTCGAGTGTCAGCGTAATTGTTGCTTCATGCGCAAGCTCGCTCATTTCGGCGCCCTGCCAGTAATCGCCCATACCGTTATAAAAGACCTGATCAAGGTCGATATCTAGGAAGCTAGAAACATTATAGTTGCCGGCCTGGGTCTGGAATTCTGCTTTCTGTTCGTCAGTTAAATCTGCATCGCCAACAGTAAGCATTGCTGTACCTTCGGTGATTTCCTCGCCACCAAGGGAGATGGTGCCAGATTTAACTTTCTCGGAAGCAGCATTAACTTCATCGTCAACCTCTGTGACTACTGCGCCAAGGTGAGCGTTACCTTTGCGGATGCCAAAGGTATATTGCGCGACTGCGCCTGGATCAGTTTCGATTACATCGTCGCCGCTAATCTTGAAGCTAGTAACTTGCCAGCCGTATGTTGGCTTTAGGCGAACAGTGATTGTGCTACCTTCTGGAACTACGAGTGAGCCAGTCTTGTGCTCGTCGTCATCTGGCTGATACTCGAAGACACAGCCCTCTGGAACTTCATCGGTCGCAACATTAAAGAATATATCGTCATTGTCGTCTTCTGTAATATGGCAGAGAACGCTAACGACTTCTAGGTTTGAATGGCCAATATATTCGTCATTCTCGGAACCGTCTGGCCTATATTTTTCATCTTCCGCATTAGTCCAGAGGAAGTTACCAATCTGCTGATATTGCCCAGGAAGTTCATCCACGTCGACTTCGATTACATAGCCGCCTTCATTATAAGGAACGTTGTCGATAGTGAAACCTGTCATCTGGTGGTCATAATGAGCAAGCCATTCTTGACGATTGGTATAATCAAACGGAATTTGATATGTTGTGCCGTTAACTTTAACACTATTAATAAACTTATGGATAAATAGTGTACCGAAGCTAATTTCGACAGTATTTACGTCGGCTACCTTATTGTAAGTAAAGTTACTAACTGTATACTCACTAGGGCAGACTTCGTCATTTGCACGATCGTCGCCGCTAACTTCGCATCTTTCCTTGCCGTCATCATTAACAGGTTTATTGTTTATGCTGATGCGTGCAAGATAGAACGATTTTGTGATACTGGAGTCACCTATATTGCTCTTGATTTTAACGCTAGTTGCCGGAACAGGGTCGCCCTCGTGTTGAGGTTCGTCCTCGCCGCCACCGTCATGTTCGTGCGGTGCTTCGATGGCGATGTTGATATGGTTAGTATCGGCAGGAATACCTGCGCCATTAAGCATAAATTCATAATCATCGCCAATTTTAGTAACAATTGGAGATCCGCCGAGTCCTGCAGCTCCACGGAAGAATACCATCATTGTAGAGTCGTCCCACTGACCACCTTCGACGCTAATATTGTAGAAGAAGTCACTACTCTGGTCGAATGGAGACTGGGAAAATTGCTGACTACAATGAGTTTCGCCATCGTGCTCGTTGCAAGAGATAGTACCACTAGAAGGAGTAATTATAAATGTCTTGCCGGCAAGGCTTTCGTCACGCGAAATAACCTTAACATAGCTACCGTCCTGAGCTAATAGGGAGACGTTTTCAAACTCGACACTAATATCTTGCTGTGGCTGCGTTTTCTGCATAACGCGAATAGTGTAGCTTTCGGCAGGAATATTTTCTTCGCCTGTAAATGGGAGAGTATAGGTGCTGTTTTCGCAGGCGTAGTCGATGTGCCAGCCACCTTGCGATTCAAGTCTTACGTAGTAATTATCATGAGGGCTACTGTTTTCTTCGTAAGCATCCATACATTCGCCACTAGCCGTAAAACCAAGCCCATTGGCAAATGCGGTTCTCAAAGCATCGGAATTGCCGTTTTCGAACTCAAAATGAGGATTGTTTGTTGCATTCCATGCCGTGTTAAAGGTGATACTACGGCTGTTCTGCTCGCCAAACTGGAAAGTAGCGGTCCTATTGTCCTCGCCAAATGAATTGGCGGCAATGTTTACAATGATTGGGGCAGACGGATCAGTGTCTGGGCCAGGGCCCGGCTGGTTTTTCGTTTGGGCTCCAAGTGTAATTCCGCTAACTTCAGAAGGAATATTGAAATTGTTATCTGTATGGAACTCATTAGATGTGCACTGCAAAAAATATGGTTGATCTTGATTCCAGCCGCCGGCAGATAGGAAAACATCGTACTGGTCGCATGCATTTGTTGTGCCGTTATGAGTAAGACTGATAGAAATATTTTCACCAGAAGCATATTCGATGCTATTTGTAGTTAGTGTAGGACCTTCCCCAAGAGTAAGGGTTAAGGATTCGTTGCCCATGGTCCATGTGATATCCCTAGTCGTTGTATTTGCTGTTGCATTAGATAGTTCTACGACTCTCTCGCCAGTCGCTAAAGCGCCGATAGACATGATGCAGCCTATCAAAGCAACTACGGCTACTAGACAGCAAAAAATACCCAAGGATTTCGTGTCGAGAAACCTTGATAAGATTTTTCTCATTTATAGTTATCTCCCAATTACTATTTATGCTTATTGTATACTGCTTAAGTAAGACGTGTAAAGAGCTCAAAAAACAGAGGTCGAATCTAAAAAAGAATTTTTAAAAAGCATGAAAAAGCGCGCCAACAAATTGGGCGCGCAGGTAAAATCCCCCAGCGTTTCCGCTAGGGGGATGGTTGGATTAGGCGTAGGAGACATTAACAACTTTCTTGCCGCACTTGACCACAAGACCGCTCTTGCTCTCGATAACTTCCCAACCGTCAATGGTAGCGAACTGCTTACGAGGCTTTACGCTGATGTGGCCAGGTGAGAGGAATTTGCCGCCATTCAGGGCAGCGAGTACTCTTGTGGAGACGGCGGTGCTGAAATCTTTGCTTTCAATCTGGTTGGCAGTATTAGCAGCGTCTACGTCCCATTCGTTGCCCTTAGAATCACGAATTAAGACTTCTCTGTACATGCCGCTAGTCGTGTTGTGCTTATTTGTAAGTACGTGCTTGTAGTAGCTCCAACCTGTAGGCAGTAACATTTTTGCAGGGCTGATGCTGCTGATGATATAGTGGGGCCAGCAATTGGTATTTACTTCAAGCTTCTTGTCCTTGCTCTTGTTCAGAGCAACGACGGCGACGATAATGACAGATGAGTCAAAATCGCATGTCTTTACCTTTTTAATGTTCAGTCCCATAGTCGGACCTCCTCAGTAGTATTTGTACAAGCAATTTTTCGAGGCCGAAGCCAAGAACCAAAATGCATTTAGTACGCTTATACAATAGCATAATTACGCCTATCTGTCAATGGAGCACAAGCGTATACGCGCTAATAGAATAAACATAACCTTGAAAAATATTGCATAATATGATATAATATAAACATGAATATTTTGAGATATTTTATCGATCTATATCGCAAAAACCGTCAGCTAGTTTTGCTTAGCTGGATTTATGGTGCTATCGCCGTTATTTTTGTATTTATCGCTGGCATTTTTGCCCTAATTAATCAAAGCGTCGGTATTGCGCTTCTAATAGTACCGCTAATAGCAATCTCCGCCTTGTCTGCAAACATTGTAGCTTGGGCGCTTGCTCGCCTAGTTCTAGATAGCTTCAAAGAGAAGTTTGACGAAGACGAAAAGAGCAGCTCCAAGACCAATCGCAAGTCATCTAAATAGCGTAAAATATAGCTAATGGATAAAGAAACAGACACTAGAAATCTGATGGACGAGTATAAGGGCCTTCCAAACGAGGAGGTCCTTTCTCGCTTGGATAAGAAACGCACCAGTCTTGAAATTGCGATTGAAAACCTCAGTCACGATTTTAATATTGGTACGATTGTTCGTAACGCCAACGCCTTCAACGTCTCGAAGGTGCATATCCTCGGTAAACGTAAATATAACCGCCGTGGCGCAATGGTGACAGATAAATATCTTCACATCGATCATTTTGCAGAGGTCGAAGATTTTGTAAACGACGCGCACGAGCGTGGCATGAAAATTATAGCTATAGATAATAACCGTCCAGAAAGCAAGCCGCTCCAAAACGCCACTATCGAGCCAAATTCTGTTCTTGTTTTTGGCTCAGAATCTGACGGTATCTCTCAGGAACTCTTAGATAAAGCTGACGCTTGCTTCTATATCGAGCAGCTTGGCTCGACTCGCTCAATTAACGTTGGCTGCGCATCCGCTGTTGCAATGTATGAATTTACGCGCAGATTAGGATATTTTAATGCGTAAACATGAGCTATCTCAGCATTTTCTTAAAAGCCCAAAACTCGCTCTCTTTTTGATAGGCCATAGCAATATTAAAAAGCGCGACATTGTTATAGATATAGGTGCTGGCTCTGGTGTAATTACTGCTGCGCTCGCTAAACGTTGCAAAAAGGTTATCGCGGTCGAGACGGATCACGAAACCGCCGAAGCGCTCCGCAAAAACTTGAAGCACCTAGATAATGTCGAGATTGTCGAAAAAGATTTCATGGAATACGAGCTTCCGAAAGAAGAATACAAAGTCTTTGCTAATCCACCATTCCATCTAAGCTCAAAGATTCTACATAAGCTAGACGAGGCTCAGAATCCGCCAAAAGCTATATATTTAATATTACAAAAACAATTCGCCCTAAAGCTTCTGAATAACGACCGTCACTATACATCGCAACTTGGTAAACAGCTATATATTAATTACGCGCCAAGAATTCGCTTGCCGATGCGCCCAAATTATTTCACGCCGCCGCCAGCCGTTCCTACGGTTCTTCTAGAACTAAAACGTCGTGAAAATTTGCCAGAATAGCGTTAGCGCAATATTGCAAACTGCTCCCGCTTAAACTATAATTTATTTAGTTAATACGGGAGCTTTTTAGAGTGAAAACAGATAAGAGAAAGTATATTGAAAGCCACTGGCTAGTTTTTGGTGTCAAAGGCGCAATCGGTCTTGTTGCTGGTCTTTGCCTTATGCTTACAACTAAAACCGACACAAGCTATCTAACCACAATTGTTGGCATTACGATGCTTGCTTTTGCGATTACGGAAATTATGAACACAATCAATCGCAAGAAGTTGCAGCGCAACTGGGGCTTCTCGCTTGCTATTGGCCTAGTGGAATTCTTTATCGCGCTATGTCTACTATTTACAATTAATCTATTTAGTAACGAAGGCTGGAATATCGCGCTCCGCATCCCGCTCCTATCTGTATACACTTGTATTGCTTCAATTCTTTCTGTCTTCATTGGCTTCACTTGCTTTGAAGATAAAACCGACCGCTTTATGTGGATTGTTATGGGTATGATTGGCTGTGTGCTTGGTTTAGTTATGCTTGCTGGTAGCGGCTTGTCTGAAACTACTCACATTCAGCTCTTTGGCACTTATCTTCTTGTAAAAGGTCTAACTGATCTTATCTTTGGCATTCATTCTAGGAACGAACTTCTCGAAAAAGCAGCCGCAAGGTCTAAGAAAGCGAAAGGCAAAAAATAATGCTTTTTGGCTTAGGTAAACCAGCTCTAATAAAGTATCTCGAAAAGAACCCAAATGTTCATCTTGTTGTGGTTGCGGGTTCTTATGGTCGCAAGTCTGCAATCCGTGCGCTTGGTATGATTTTGAGCCAAGAATTTAAAGTGAGCTTTGGTCTAAATAAGGGCGAAGTTCCAGAGATTATTCTTTTGGATTATGAGTCCGCTGTAAATTTTCCAGATGTAAAGCCAGATATTGTAGCTGTTACTGCCTGCAAAAATAGCGACGAGGCGCAGAGGTATTTTGCGCTCGCTAACCAAGCAAAGGCTGTTATTGTAAACCATAATGATGTGCCGAAAGAATTCATGCAGTATCTAACCAATCAGAATCTCGCGACTTATGGCGACGAGCTTCCTGCAAACTATTATTTCGAGGATACTGATCACGAAATCGATGGCCAGGCTGGAGATATTGTAAATATTGACGGAGAGCATATTCCGATTAAAATCAAGATTCTAGGCGAACATAACGTTCGTCCGATTTTGATGGCCTGTGCAGTTGGTAGGTTCTTTGGTATGAACCGCGAGAAGATTCTCGAAGGAATCGATTCTATTACGCCACTTCATGGGCGCATGTCGCCAGCGAAAGGCATTATGGGTTCTTATATAATCGACGATAGCGCCGACGGTACGCCAACTTCCGTATATTATGGCCTTCGCGCAATCTATGCTATTCAAGCTCCATCTCGCATTATTGTGACCGATGATGAAAGCAAGCTAAAGAATATGAGCCTAGAGCTTATGTCTGAGGCTTTGATTCTAACTGATCATAAACCAGAACAAGACAAGCCAAAGTTCCGCTATTTTACAGATAGAATGGAACTAATCCATTATCTCGGATCGCGCATGGAAGAAAACGGAATCGTGTTGCTTGAAATTCCGCTTCCAGAAATAATTGAAGAATACTTGTGGTAAAATAGGAATATATATGGCTCAGGTGATTACGGTTACAAACCAAAAAGGAGGTGTTGGTAAAACCACGACGACTGTAAACGTCGCGTATTTTCTTGCTAAAGCAGGCCATCCTACTCTTGTTATTGATTACGACCCACAGGGTAATGCTAGTACTGGTCTAGGTATCGAAATTAATGACCTAGATAAAACGATGTGTGAAGTAATGCTCGGCGAAGCATCGCTTAATGACATTACGATTCAATTCGAAAAACAGAAGAATCTTTTTGTTGCGCCAACCGTTCCAGAGCTTGCAAACGTTGAGCAGGAAATCGTCAGCCAGAAAGGCAAATTTGTTCTTCTTCGTAACGCGATTGCCGAAGTTGAAGACAAATACGAGTATATTCTTATTGACAGCGCTCCAAGCTTGTCTTTGCTCACTGTCAATGCAATGGTTGCCGCGGATTGGCTGCTTCTTCCAGTTCAGACAGAATTCTATGCGCTTCAGGGTGTTGCTCAGCTTCTTGAAAGTATGAACCTCGTAAAGCGCGGTATGAACAAAGATCTTAAGCTTCTTGGCGTCCTGGCCACTATGTATGACAAACGTACGGCTTTAAGTTCTCAGGTTCTCGCCGAAACGAAGAAATACTTCAAGAACAAGGTATTCGATACGGTTATTCCGCGCAGTGTTCGCATTGCGGAAGCACCAAGCCACGGTTTACCAATTGGTGCATATGATAGGTTTAATAAAGGTTCTAAGGCATACAAGTCCTTAGCAGAAGAAATTTTGGAGCGTACAAATGGCTAGAGGATTAGGCAGAGGATTTGCATCTTTGATTCCAACAGATGTAATTGACGAAGAATTTGACCCAACAGCGAACGAAGATAAGGAATCGAGCCAGCTCAAAGAGCTCAAGATTTCGGATATTCAGCCAGATATCGATCAGCCGCGCCGCGAATTTGGCCAGGAAGAGTTGCAGTCGCTCGCAATTTCTATTAAGACCCATGGCCTTATCCAACCTATTGTTGTGACGAAGGAAGGCTCTAAGTATCAGATTGTTGCAGGAGAGCGCCGCTGGCGCGCCGCACAGATTGCCGGCCTAGAAAAGATTCCGGCAATTGTTCGTACGATGGACGCTCAGAATCGTCTCGAAGCTTCTCTTATCGAGAACGTCCAGCGCGAAGATCTGAATGCAATTGAAACCGCAACCGCTTATGCAAAGCTAAAAGATCAGTTCAATATGACAACTACCGAAATGGCTCACCGTATTGGTAAGAGTGTTCCGGCAGTTACGAATACGATGCGTCTTCTTGGCTTGCCAGATGAAGCGAAGCGTGCGATGATAGATTATAAGCTCACCGAGGGTCAAATGAGGCCTCTTATTAAGGCTACCCCGGAAGAGATTAGGGAAGTGTTACCATACATTATCAACGAGCACTGGAGTGCCAGGAAAGTTGAGCAGTACATGGTTACGGTGCGTGCCAGAAATAAGGCCGCTGCCGAACAAGCCGAAGCGGCTAAGGCTGCCAGCGAGGAAGATCTCGATCCTGTAAGTATCGCCAGTGAAAAACGTGCTGAGAGTATCAGCGCAAAGCTTGGCGTAAAAGTCAAAGTCCACACAAGTACGCGTGGCTCGGGTAACATTACGCTTAGATTTAAAGACGAAAGGGAGTTCGAGAGACTATGTACGATACTAACGACTTAAAGAAAAGCATGAGTGCAGTCATTGACCGCTTCAAAGAAGAAATGAAGAAGGTTCGCACTGGCCGCGCACATCCAGATATGCTAAGCAATATTAAGGTTGAGGCTTATGGTCAGTTTATGCCACTAAACCAGGTTGCAAACGTAACCGTATCTGGTGCATCTATGCTTCTAGTTACACCATTTGATCCACAGAACATTGCAAATATTAGCTCTGCAATCCGTGCTGATCAGGCTCTAGGTCTAAACCCTAGCGATGATGGTCACGTTGTTCGTGTGCCAATTCCTCCACTAACAGAGGAACGCCGCAAGGAAATTGCAAAGACTGCCAGCTCAAAGGTAGAAGATGCAAAGATCGCAATGCGCAAACTTCGCGATGACGCCAGAAAAGAAATCAAGGGCGAAGAGCTAAGTGACGACGCTAAGAAGCGTGCAGAAAAAGAAGTTGACGATATCATTAAAGATTTCAGCGCTCAGGTAGAGAAACTCTTTGCCGAAAAGCAAGCCGAAATCATGACAATTTAATTCGGAAATTAAGGAGAGAGGATGTCCGAAAAGGGTGGCGCGTCTGACAAGGATCAGGCAAAAGAATTAAAAGATTTGCAAGAAGAGCAGATCGAGGATTTTGATTCCGAAACAAGCTCGGTCGAGAAAGAGATGCGCGAGCGTATTGAAAAAGCCGAGAATGATCAAATCGAGGAATCAAGCAAGAAAGACGAAGAAAGCAAAGAACACTTCGTTCAGCAGAATTCTACGACAAAAATCGTATTAATGTCGGTATTTACGACCCTTTTCGGCATTGTCTTTATTTTGGCTCTCGTAGCTGTCGGTATTGGTATTGGCCAGAGTTCTTTTTGGGCTGCCAATAAAAAGAACGAAGTTCCGAATGAACAGGTCGTAGAGGTTATCTCTGTAGACTATGGCCTAAAAAGCTATACCTATAGCCTTGGGGATAAAGAACGTTCTACTGAAGCGCGTGGATATTTGATGTCCGAATATGGCTCGAATGATAACTATGCAATTATCAAGACTATGGCTCAGCTAGAGCGCCTCGAATCTATCTACCAGGCGCATGGTGAAAGTAACGCAGATTTTGCTACGGATCTTGGCGTCAACGCAAGCTTCTTTAGTTCTGGTTCCGTGATCGCTCTTGCTACGGAAAAAGAGCAGTTAGATAATATTAAGGTTTCTGGCGTAAGTCGCGACGAGAATTACAATATCAACGCAACTCTAAGCAGCACCTATTGCGATAAAAGAGACCAAAGGAAGCTAAGGGGCGGCTTGATTTTAATAAAGATTGATAATATTCAGCCACAAAAAGTGTCATTACAGGAAGTGGAAAGCATCTACTGTATGGATGTAATCATTGATGATGCTCCAGAAATCGAGGAGGTTACAGAATGACGGCCAAGAAGAAAAGTGTCGCAGAAGACCTCATCAAAGCTATCACGCCAAAGATGATTATTATCTCTGTTTTGAGTGCTAGCGGTGCAATGTTGGCCATGCTTCTCGCTATTTATGCAGGCGTAAAAGTTGGCTTGGTTGATGCCTATGGTAATAAATCTACCGAAGAAGGTATTAAGAATATTGCCGTGATTAATATTAGCTATAATTCACAGGCTTACCACTTTGCTTCTAGCGAAAGTTGCTTGAGTGGCGATACCGGCCAATGTCTGATGGGTAAATATGCGGCAGATAACAAGGGTTATGCGATTATTAAAAGTAGCGATCAGTTGAAACGCTTTATGGATATCGCTAATGCATATGGCGGACAAGAATATGCGGCAAACGTTCCTGAAGATTTCTTCTATTCTGGCTCGATCATAGCTCTAGCGAAGGAAAGCAAGGATTATGAAGATTTCGCGGTAACAAATGTATATCGCGACGAGAATTACAATCTTCATATCAAGGCAAAGACAGTGGGGAGTGCAACGCCAGAAGCTAATAATACAAGCGCACATGTTGTACTACTGTCGGTTCCAAACATTCAGCCAAAAGAAATCTATCTAGATGTTGAATAAATAAAAAGACGCGGGTTTGTGAATAGCCGGCGTCTTTTTTGGTGGTCTCTAAAAGCTTACGCGTGTTGGGTTAGTTTGCGGTTTGACAGGTTAACTTGTCAAACTTGTCAAACTTGTCAAACATGCGCGACGAAATGAGGGATATCTTTTAAATCAGAAAATGTAAAAGTTAACCTGGTTAACCTAGTTAACATTTACGATTTCATGCAAAAAACCACCGGCTTTGGACCGGTGGCAATTTAAGCTAGTTAACTATTTCTTAGTATTCTTGATAGACTTATCGCCTTCGAGGCTGCTTAGATTTAGTAGTCCGCGTTCCTTAATCATGGAAGATAGAAGTCCGAGATTTAGAACAACAAGGACAAAGATAAATGCCGCGCCTACGATTGGAATTAGCATAATGACTCCGCTCGTGATAGCGCCAAGAAGTATATCGCGATATGGAGACTTGTCTTCGGCCTTAACAATATTCTTGGAAACGAATGCGCCAAGGCGAATCGTAACGAAAGCGGTTGCGATAGCAGCACCAAGGCTAACAAGGATAATTGCAAAGCTTCCAATGATATTGAAGTAGCTAATAATAGATAACAACCATGCAACAATAGGAACAATTATCAAAACAAGAAGACCCTTGAAGAAGTTCGAAGCGGTGTTCTTTGTTTCGCGGATATCCGTGTAGCTCTTTCTGCCGATAGCGGCGATAATGATTGAGAATAGAGCGATCGAAATAATATAGACACAAGTCTTGCTGATGCAGCTAAAGATTGTCTTTAGAGTATCTTTCTTGCTCTCGATATCTACGTAAGTAGTGATGCCTGCGATCTTCTTAGAATCAAGATTCTCGGTTTTTGCATCCTCGTTATAATTTAGTGTACCGTAAACAGTGGTGTCGCCTTTGAAAACGATGCTTGCGGCAGCGATATTTGCATCGTGCTCAATAGTTGCGTTATCAAAGATAACAGTACTACCAGCTGCATAAACGTTGCCAAGAACATGACCACTAAGCGTGATTTCTGCGCCAGCTACATAAGCGTCGCGCTGAACGGATTTCTTGCCGAACTTAACAATTGCGCCAGCAGCATAAACATCACGGCTTGTAGTGCCATCGATATTTACATTTGCACCTGCCGCAGCTAGGGTTTCCTGCTGACCTTCGGCCTTAATTTCGCTAGCAGCAATGAAACTGATGCCGCGAACTTCGTGTTGCTTCGTCTCAGCCCTCAAGCCAAAAATGAATAGGTTATGCATGAATGCATCTTCGCTTGCAGTAGCTGCATCCTTATCTGCGATGAAAGCAGGGGATTCATGCACGTTTTCTTCTTTTGTGTCGATAAGAGATTCGTCTAGGCTCTCATCTAGACTCTCGTCGAGCGTTGCGGTTGGATTTGGAGCGATTAGGCTATCGCTGCTAAGAAGAGCTTGGCTTTCGCGTTCCAACTCTTTGTATTCTTTTACTGTCGTAGAACAATTGTTCCCTGGGCAGTACTTTTCGCGCATCGCAGTCTTGCGTGCGCCTAGGGCGATATCGGTGCCAAAACCGATAAGCGCAATAATGATAAGTGATATGTAAAATGCTTTACGTTTCATTATTATCCTTAAGTTAATATTAGTTAAATTATAACAAAAAAATAAGCGCAATCAGAGCCGCTTGTGCTTACATTGACAAACGCCTCAAAATCGTATATAATATACTAAATTTGGGATTTGAGATGAGATACCTTATACTATTCGATTTTGGTCAGAAACGTTACGCCAAGAAACTATCTTCAAGAAAAGCAGCGATCGACTACATTAATCTTTGCACCCAAAAACATGACGACGTAATCCGAAGTATTGTAAAAGAAGAAGATAATAGCTTTCGTGTTACTTTTGATGATGATACTCAGGCTAAATTTCGCATCATTAAGTCCGTAGATGGATGTTCGCTTGGCTATTATGAGGTTGATCTATATAAGATTTTCTCTAAAATCCGAAACAGGATTCTTGCCGAGAAGACTATCGAAGGTAATAAAAACCGCGAACAAGAGAGAAGTAGAATCATCAAAAAGAGCTTTGCAAAGAAAGCTCGTCTGAACGCCCTCGGACTAGTTCTTGTCGGTATTGCTTGTGTTCTTGGCGGCTTTGCGACTATGACTTTGCTTTTGGCTCCTAACGATAGCGTTTGGATCTATGTTGTGTATATGGCGATAGTTGCGCTAGGTCTCGCTTTGACTCTTCGCGGCTCCTATCAGTTTATCTGGCCAAAGAAATCTATCGAGAAACGCGAAAAGCGCGCCCTAGATTTTGAGTAAAAAATAACACCCGCAAGAAACCGCGGGTGATAGGTGAAGTAATTAAAGTGAATCATAAAAGCTCATTACGTCACTTTTGTCGCCTCTAATAAAGAACAGATAGTCATTG
>JAZNRZ010000018.1:0-9279 GCA_045590975.1 Candidatus Nanosyncoccaceae bacterium
GGCCTCCGACTTGTTACTATTGATGTGCGTGCGAATTTTAAGCTCTGGGGCCTTATAGTCCAAAATTTCTAGCTCATAGATTTCGACTTCACGACTAGGCATCTCAACAGTCTTGCCTTCTCTGGCTAGCTTGTATGCGCGCTTGCCATTAATCTTGATAGCGGAAAACATTGGCGGAGTCTGAGTAATTTTGCCCATGAACTTTGGGAGAATATCCTGGATTTCTTCGAGAGTTGGCGCAGCTTTTCCGGTTTCGGTAATCTCACCCTCCGGGTCGCCAGAAGTAGAAGTAGCACCAAAATGAACCGTAGCTTCATAGACCTTGTCTAGCTTCGTGAACTCTGGAGCTTTTTTAGTAGCCTTGCCAGCAAGAAGGATCAGGAGACCAGTCGCAAAAGGATCAAGTGTGCCAGTATGACCAACTTTTACCTTTTTGCCTGCGCGCTCAGAAAGAATGCGCCTGACGCGCGCAACGGCACCGAAGCTCGAAATACCAACAGGTTTATCTACAAAAATAATCTCATCCATGTGTAGATATTTTATAACAATTAATAGCCCCAAGGCAAAGCAACAAAAAACACTCGGTTTTAGCCGAGTGTTTTAGTTAGCTTCTAACTATTGGTTGTCACCACAGTAGACAGCGCCACCTTCGAGGGTGTAAGTAATAGCAATGCTACGATTACCGCCAGTCGTATCTTCTACTGCATTCTCGCCATTACACTTTGCCTTTGTGTAGAAGTGAATCTCATGGCTACCTTCTGCAGGGTTAGTACCGATAGTACCAGCCTTAATTGTATATGGAGAACCATCTGGATCAACAGCCTGATCACTACACTTTGAGCTATCATATTTGCCATCACTATCCTTACAGCTTGGGTCTACGTATTTGACAATAAAGCTATCAAAGTCGGTTGGGAAGCTACCGTTATTGTTTGCCTGATAATCATTGAAGGCGGAAAGAATACGAGCCATATCCTGGCGGCGGCGAGTATTTCTCTGACTGCGCTGCAATGCTGGCAATGCAATGAATACCATCAAGAAGATAAGACCTGCGATAGCAAGGACCAAGACAACCTCGATGATTGTGAAGCCTTTTTTGTTGTTTTTATTTGTCATAGCTTTTATATAACTCCTTTTTTAAAGCTTATGTTTAAATTTATAATACCACATTTTGTGAAAATGCAATACTTTTTATGCTTTTCCTATTTGCGATATTTTTCTAGAAAGACCATTAGATTATCTACACTATTCTCGTTATCTAGGCGGTCAAAAATTACACCTTCCTTGATATATACGAGCGTTGGCATGTCGTCAACTTTTTGGCCAAGCTTTGCGAGCAAGGCAGTATCTTCTACAGATAGAACCACGCCAAGATCGACTGCAAAAATTGGATCCTGATGCTGCAACTGTGTATTTGTAACATTTTCGATAAATGCACGAGATTCATCATTCAGCGATGCTGGGGCGACCAAAACAAAGCCAGAGGCCTTAGACTGAATCATACCAAGAATTGCCTTCGAGCTCATTGAGCGGAAGCTACGGGCATCAAGAAGCGAAGTCTGAAGCTCTTCTTTGTATGCTTCAGTATACTCACTAACATTTAGGTTTGTGCTCTGCGATTCGGCATTATTGGCAATAAACACCTTGAAGCCGAAGTTAAATAATAGAGTTACGAGAACTGCCGAAAGACAGCTGACGAGAATACAAATCGAGATAATATTCCCGCTCGTAATATAGCTAGCTGCACGAACGTCTTCGCCACGAGAAATTGGATTCTTGAGCGTGCGTTTTGCGCGAGCTTGGGTTGTTTTTGGTTTAGAAGTAGTATTTGCCATAGTTACATATATTATAGCATAAGCGTTTTGAATGCGCATTTCCCTGCTTAGGGGCAAAAAAATACAGCTCCGTATTTAGAGCTGTATTTTTTGTAAATTAGACGCGGTTTACGACCGGAATAACGATTGGCGTATGACCAGTTGCATCAAATAGAATATGCGTTACATCTTCCTTGATTTCGTCTTTTAGAGCCTTCAAATCTGCATCGGTTCCCTTACTATGCTCTGCCTTTGTGCGGAGATAGTGACGAATCTTGCCAATAAGCTCTTCGGAATCATCGAGATAGATGAAGGCACGAGATACAATATCTGGAGTCTTTACGAGGCGACCAGTCTTCTTGCTGACGGTTAACACTACAACAAAGATACCTTCGCGAGAAATATGAATACGATCTTTAACGACAGCTTCGTTGACCTGGCGATCAGCATCATCATAAAGCTTGTTACCAACATGAATGCGACCATTCTTACGAATCGACTTATCCGCCATAAGCTCAACAATATCACCATCGTCGGCCACGATAATATTATCACGTGGAATACCTACAACGTTTTCTGCCATTTCGGCATTGTGTTCTAGCATATAAAACTCGCCGTGGTATGGCATGTAGTTCTTTGGCTTTAGGTCAGAGACAAACTTTACATGATCTTCGTAGTAGGCGTGACCAGAAAGGTGAAGTGGACCAATATTCGTAAGATGAGTCTTACCGTTCTGAATAACCTGCGCACCTTCGCGAAGAAGACCGCCAACCGTAGTCGTAACCTTTGGTTCGTTGCCTGGAATCGGATTGGAAGCAAAGACAATCGTATCGGTTGCTTTAATCTTGATAAAGCGGTGCTGGCCAGTAACCATACGATTAAGAACAGCATTCATTTCACCCTGAGAACCAGTACAGACAATCGTTACCTTTTCATCTGGAAGCTTAATAATATCTTCCATCTTCATGACAGTATCTTTTGGCACCTTGATAGCCTTAGCACGAAGCGCCACCTCGACGTTGTTAATCATCGAGAAACCAGCGAAGGCGACTTTTCTACCACGCTCGGAAGCTTCACGAAGCACCGACTCAATACGCTTTACCTGGCTCGAGAAACAGGAAATAATCACGCGACCATTAGCATAGTGGTCCATAACACGACCAAGGTTCTCGCCAACATCATATTCGCTATGCGGGTGTGTACCAGGAACGTCGATGTTCGTAGATTCATTAAGCATCAAGGCAAAACCTTCTTTTTCGCTAATCTCGATTAGGCGGTCGTAATCCGCAGGAGTATCCATTGGGTGGTTTTCGAAACGCCAGTCGCCAGAGACCAAGATTGCGCCGTTTGGTGTGCGAAGAACAATCGAAGTATTGCCAGGAATCGAGTGAAGCATATGAACAAACTCAACGCTAAAGTGCTGAGAAACCTTGATAATATCGTGCTTCAATGGCTCGACAACCTGGTAGTTCATTTCTGGAACATCAGGAACTTCGGACATCTGCTTCTTGATCATGCCAATTGTAAAGGCCGTACCATAGACAGGAACCATTGGGCCAAAATATGGCAAAAGATGCTTACAAGCACCAATATGATCAAGGTGAGCATGAGTAAAGAGAATCGCCTTCACTTTGTCGCGGTTATCATCAAGCCACTTACAATCTGGAACCATGTAGTTAACACCAGGATAGTCAGCGTCGGCAAAAAGCGTACCCATATCAATAAGGACGATTTCGCCCTGGTATTCAAAGGCGGTCATGTTCTTACCAATACCAAATTCGCCAAGACCACCAATAGGGATAATACGAACAGCGTCTTTGTCTGGACGAGCAGCACGAATCTGGCTCATCGTAACCTGCTGACCCTTGTAGCCGTTGTAGCGAGATTTGTTTACTGGAATACCAATAATATGCTGCGTAGCCTGCATGTTAACATCCTGGCTAAGCATACGCTGATGGTGAACCATTTCGCCCTTGCGAGTCGAAACGCCAAGCGCGACATTGCGAGCCTGCGCTGGAGTTAGCTTAGCATTCTTGCTTGCCTTGGTATCTTTTGTAGCTTTGCCAGATTTGCTAGTTTTGGTAGCCTTTGCAGACTTCGTGGCGCCAGCTTTGCTATTTGTGGCTTTCGTGGTCTTCTTAGCACTACTCTTCTTTACAAGAGCTTCGTCTTTTCCGCCAGGTCCAAAATTAGCGTTAAAGTTTCGCTTTTGGTTTTCTTCAAATTGTTTCTTTATGTCCGGAAGACGCTCCGCACGCATCTTTAAGAGTCTTGCGCGGCGAGCCTCCTCGGCCTGTTTTTTATTCTCCATAATCTCCTTTTAAATTCATTACCACTTCGCACTCAAAATAAGTCTCTTCAGGAACAGAAGAGTGGGAAGTGTTGCGTTAAGAGTATTAATTGCTACCACTATTGTAGCAAAGAATGATGATTTTGTCGAGCAAAAAAGAAGCCCCATTTGGAGCTTCTTTTGTTTTTTATTTATTGCTATTAGCGGCGGCTACGAATTGCGACACCTGCGCCTGCGAAGATTGCAGCAGCGATTCCGAATGCCCAGCCCATAATAGAATGATCGCCAGTATCTGGGTTCTTTTCTTCAGGCTTGCTGTACTTATATTCTACAGAGATGATTTCATCGTCATCTGTGCCATTGATTTTAAGTACGTGCGTCGAAGCGCTTGTATCTAGTTTAACTTTGGATTCGCCAAAGGTATAGCTTAGGCCTTCAGTTTTTACGTAAGTATCATAATCATCTGATTCGAAGTAAGCTTCGATAATACCAAGGATATGCGCAGGAATATCTTCGGTCTCAGACTTAGTTTCGATAATTGTTCTGTTACCGCGAATCATGTTAAAGAATACGTAGTCATCTTCAGCAAGTTCTTTCCAGTCTTCCTTATCACAATTTCTGTATTCCATACAGTAATCCATGAGAGGAGAGATATCTTCAATGTTGTTATAGCGATATAAGTATCTAAAGTAAGCCTGTTGTCCTAGATTTGGCATATCCATCAAACCGCTAACATCAGTGATAGCATCCGAATAAAGGAAAGTTGAGTTAATATTGCTTAGTTGTGGAATAGTCTGCAAGTTTCCTAGAGGAATACCAACGATTGTTAGATATTCAAGGTTTGTCATTTTTTCGATACCCGTAATATCTACGATTGGCTGACCTGCGACTTCATCGCGCAATTCGACGTATTCCTCAGGAGACATATCGCCTGGGTTATCGATTGGACTAATAGATAAGCTATAAAGACCCGGCATCTGAGAGAGGGATTCCCAGTCTACACTGTCAGCACTACAAAGCTTTATGCTTTCGATATCGCTAAAGAGAGTATGGGTTAGTAGACTATAATCCGTAACGCCTGCTAGTGGGTCGCCATCCGAACAATCAAATGTCAATGCAGTCGGCATTTCACCATCGCCAACGATAAGAGCTGGTTCGCCTATATGCGGATAAGGTGCGCTATCCGTATAAGATACGTTGGTAATATTTGAATGACCGTCGATAGCCTGGGCAATCTTGATTGCATCTTCGGTTTCGAGAATGATTGTTTGCTGAGCTGCAAAGGCTGAACCATTGACCAAAGCACCAGCAGAAACAGCAGCAACACTAGCCGCCAAAAACAGTGATTTCTTTTTCATTTTTTTCATTTTTTCCTTTTTTGTTTTTTTTATTTTGACCGTTTTGTACTTATTATTTTAGCATGTCGAAATCAAAGAGCACAAGCATTTTTGCACAAAGAATCCGCTCAAGATATATATATAAATATAGATTATTGACAACTGTTTCAAGGCTATATATAATAAAAACATACAGATTATGACCGGCTCGAAAAGAGGCGGTGTTTTTATGCTAAGTTTCCGCTTAGTTTAACTAACCGCTCACACGAGCAAAGAAAGGAAAAATAATGGAATTAGATATCAAGCAAATGATTGCGATGGTTGATATTATCGCAGAAGAAAAGAGCCTTCCACGCGAGACTATCGTCGAGATCATCGAACAAGCTATCGCTGCTGCATGGCGCCGTGATAATGGTGACAAAGACATGAATGTCCGCTGCGAACTAGATATGAACACTGGCCGTAGCAAAGTATTCGTCATTCGCGAAGTTATCGAGGATGGCGTTGGCTACAACCCAGCAACCGAAATCCCACAGTCAGAAGCAAAAGGCAAGAATATCGGTGATACCGTCGAAGAAGAACACGACGTTGAAGAATTTGGTCGTGTCGCTTCCCAGACTGCAAAGCAGGTCGTTATTCAGCGTCTTCGCGATGCAGAACGTGACGCAGTTCTAGAAATGTTCGAAGACAAGATCGGTACTGTTATGACCGGTATTGTTGCACGCGTAGATCCTAAGGTTGTCCGCATTGATCTTGGCAAAGCTACTGGTATTATGCCTCGCTCTGAACAGATTATGGGCGAACGCTATACCCCAGGCGCACGCATCAAGGTCTTCCTAAAGACTATCGAACGCAACGAACGCGGTGCCTCTTTGATTCTTAGCCGCGGTTCCGCAGACTTTATTGAATATCTCTTCCGCCAGGAAGTTCCTGAAGTCGAGAACGGTACCGTCGAAATTCGTGGCATCGCCCGCGAAGCTGGTCGCCGCACCAAGATTGCAGTTTGTGCAACCGTTCCAGGCATCGACCCAGTTGGTACCTTCGTTGGTGGCCGTGGTGTTCGCGTCCAGGCTGTCATGAACGAAATCGGTGATCGCGAAAAGATCGATATTATCAACTGGAGCGACAACGCTTCCGAATACATCCGCGAAGCTCTAAGCCCAGCAGAAATCCAAAAGGTCGAAATCAATGGCAAGGAAGCTACTGTTTATGTAGATAAAGAACAGCAGTCCATCGCAATTGGTCGCTCTGGCCAGAACGTTCGCCTTGCTTCTCAGCTTACCGGCTACGATCTAAACATCGAGCTTGCAAAAGCACCAGAAAAGAAGAAGCGCGCTAATGTCGAGGATTCCCTCCTCTCTGCTCTTGAAGAAAGCGACGAAGCTTCTGTCGACGATTCCGGCGCAGATGGCAACGACGGCGAAGATTAATCTAGCCTAAACCACAAAAATATCCGCTTAAATTAAGCGGATATTTTTTTAATAGCTTCTATTGCCGCTTTTATCGATTTCTTCGGCAGTTCTCTGTGTATTCTCAATAAGCTCAAAGTTGCCATTTAGCCACTTCGTAACTTCGCGGCCAAAGATTACGAGAAAGATAATAATCGCGAGCAAAAAGAATGAACTAAATATAGATCGTGCTCCACCCTCTTTGTCGTATTCCATTGGCTTTATTTTACTTTAATTAACGAAAAAGCACAAGCAGAACGGTTCTACTCCTCGCTCTTTAATTCGGCAAACTTCGCCGCCATGGTTGGGTTGCCACGAGTAAGTTTTTTGATGGTTAGCTCGCTTGCTTTGTTGTTTGCAAGGCGAAGATTATTCTCGCTCGAAAGTAGTGCGTCCTTGGTTTTCTGAAGCTGCGCGATAGTTTTATCTATGCCATCAATTGCATCTTTAAACTTGCGGCTGGCGAGCTCATAGTTTCTCGCAAAGCCAGCTTTGAATGCTTCCATGTTTTCTTCGAAGTGCGAAATATCGATATTCTGACTTTTTACGAGCGCTAATTCAGCTTTATATGCCTGAGCATTCAAGGCGGCGTTTCGAAGCAAGGTGATCATAGGAATAAAGAATTGCGGACGAATCACATACATCTTGTCGAATTTATACGAAACATCAACGATGCCAGTATTATATAGTTCACTATCAGCTTCGAGCATCGTTACAAGCACAGCATACTCGCACTTCTTTTCTTTGCGGTCTTTGTCTAGCTCTTTAAAGAAGTCCTCATTCTTATGCTTCGTAGCAGTAGTCTCGTTCTCGTTCTTCATTTCGAACATGATTGAAATAATCTCATTGCCTGCCTCGTCGTTTTCGCGATAGATATAATCACCCTTACTACCCGTACGGGCATCGTTGTCTTTTTCGAAATAGGCATTCTTGAAGGCAGTTGCACGCAGGCGATTAAACTCCGTCTGACAATGCTGCTCGAGAGTCTCGCCAACCATCTTAGTACTTAATTTAACTTTCATGTCTTTGAGGCGCGCAATCTCTTCGTCTTTGAACTTGATTTCGTTATCGTACTTAGAAACAAGTGATGCTTCGCGTAGCTTGGCCTGCATCTTGATAGTATCTTGATCTTGCTTTGCCTTGTCTTCCTGGGCTGTTATTTTAGACTTCAGACTATCTAGCTCGCGCTGGATTGGCATTGTTGCCTCGCTGACCGCAAGCTTCTTTTCAGTCTCAGACTGGCTAAGCTTAGATTTTAGCTCGCTAAGTTCAGAATTAAACTTTTCGCGCAGCTCACTTAACTCCTTGTCTTTTTCGTTCAGACTCTTTTGCAGTTGCTCATTATTTTGAGCGATTTTTCGCTCTGTTTCAGTCTTTTGCTCTGCCAGAGCCAGGCGCTTATCCGCCTCGGCCTGCCTTGCACCTTCTTCTAGCCTGTTATGAAGCTCTTTTTCGAACTCTGCGCCACGTACTTGACTCAAAATATCTGCATAACTCGCGTCATCGACCTTGAAGGTCGTTCCGCACTTCGGACACTTAATTTCTGCCATCACACCTCCGTTTTTCTTTACATTATAAACCATTGTAACAGCTTACGCTTATTGACTATTTTGGTATTTTGTGCTATAATATATATGTCTTACTTAGCACATTAAATAATTTTCGGAGGTGTTAATCATGAGTAAAGACAACAAGAGCGCAAACAAGAGCACCAACAAGAACGACAGAAACGTTCGCCTGGTTAGCCGTTTCCCTTATTCTAAGGGTGTGGCATTTGATGAGAGTTTCGCCATTCCAAATTGGCAGAAGTTCTTCAACAAACATCACGAGTGGGCGAACAAGCATCCACGAACAACTGATTCCCTCAGTTGGTTCACCGTGGACTACGATTCCATCGGTGGCAAGTGGTTCTATCTGTGGACGGTACTGGCACTCGTCGGCGCTGGCCTGTGGATTGGTTGCTGGTTCCTTGGCCTGCTCACACCGGCTACAATGCCGCTCGACAGAAAATTCAACTTCCTGTCTAGCTTCGGCAACAAGCTGATGTGGATATGCGCTGTTCTCTGGGCCATTAACTGGATTCTCAACTGGACCTGGCCCTTCATCGCTAACGCATTCTCCAACCAGGAGGACGACGATATCGACGAAGAAAACAACAAGAAGAAGTCCGCAAAGGATTTCTTTGGCGACAGACACACTAAGTCCAGCAAAAAATCCAGCTCAAGCTCAAGCAGCAAGGCGAAATCTGCCACCGCAAGCAAGTCAAGCCCTAGTTCCAAAGCAAAATCTAGCTCTAGTAGCAAGAAGACGTCTAGCTCTAGCAGCAAGAAATCTAGCTCTGGATCCAGCAAAAAGACAAGCTCCGGCAGCAAAAAGCCTAGCTCAAGCAA
>JAZNRZ010000019.1:0-20450 GCA_045590975.1 Candidatus Nanosyncoccaceae bacterium
TATTATGTATCCTTCCCAAGGATGAGACTAGGGTTCGACTCCCTATACCCGCACCAAGAAAAGCCCCGAGCAAGTCTCGGGGTTTTTCTTGGTGCGAATTAGGCGAGGAGAACCCGTGGGTTCGGACGAGGTAGGAGGCGAGTGAAAACAGAGAAATATGTAGTATTTCGGATTTTCCGAGCCCACGCCCCGAGTCAAGCAATTCGAAGAATTGCGCTCTCCCTATACCCGCACCAAATTTGTGCTATAATTTAATCATGTATACGCCTCTAGGAAGCGTATAATGTGTGTTGGTCGCCCCTTATGGGCGACTTTTTGGTTACTTTGTTCGTAGTAATGGTCCGATTATGACTTTTATTTACAAACAAAAATACTTCCTTTCGGAAGTATTTGAAATTCTTGTAATGGCGCGCCCGACCAGAGTCGAACTGGCGATCTCCTCCGTGACAGGGAGGCGTACTAGACCACTATACCACGAGCGCTTATGTGTGTAGTATATATGAAAAATAGATTATTTGCAAGGGGTAAATCTATTTTTCTAGTTGGTCTATGATATCTTGCTTTGAAATCTGGATTTCTGCGCCAGAGGAAACGTCTCCAGCTAGGACGCGTTTGGCGATAATATTCTCGACGGTTTTCTGAACAATGCGCCTCATTGGACGGGCGCCAAGCTTTGGGTCGTAGCCTTTTTCTACGAGTAGAGCCTTAGCATCTTCGTCGACGTTGATAGTGATTTTTTGAGAGGAAAGGTTGTCGTTTACACCAGTAATAATTAGGTCGATAATCTTCATGAGGTCGTCTTTTTCTAGTGGTTCAAAGACACAGATTTCGTCAAAGCGGTTCAAAAATTCTGGCTTGAATTCTCCATCATGAATTAGTTGTTCGACTAGAATGTCTTTAACTTCGTCTAGCTTCTTGCCAGATGATAGGTAATCTCGGATCTGGTTAGCGCCAGCATTACTGGTGGCGATAATAATTGCGTCACGGAAACTTACTTCGTGGTTTTTAGTATCGCGAAGAATGCCTTCATCGAGGAGCTGAAGAAGGGCGGTTAATACTTTTGGATGAGCTTTTTCGATTTCGTCTAGCAAAACAACGGCGAAAGGCTGTTTCGAGATCTGGGCAGTTAGGCTCATGTCGTATTCGGAGGCGTCGGCAATTAGTCTTGAAACGTCTTCTTCTTTGACGTATTCGTTAAGGTCGATACGGATGACGTTTTGCTCGCCATTAAAATACGTTTCGCTGAGGGCTTTTGCTAGCTCGGTTTTACCGACGCCAGTAGGGCCGAGGAAGATAAAAGTACCGATTGGGCGATTCTGATTCCTAACGCCAGCAGCAGAGCGTCTGAGAGAGTCGCTGACGGCTTTGACGGCGCTGTCCTGGCCGATTAGGCGTTTGTGTAGCTCGTTTTCAAGATCGAGGAGCTTCTTTTTGTCTGTGGCGCTTTGAGTAGATTGCATCTTGATGCCAAAGTTCTTTTCGACTGCTTGCTGGACTGATTTATCTGTAACGAAGCCTTCTTCGGCGTAGTTAGCTGCTATTTCGAGTAGGGTAAGAGCTTGACCCGGCATAACAAGATCTTTGATATATTTTGAACCTAGGCGATAAGCTTCTTCGAGAGCCCAATAAGTAATGATAGTGTGTTGGCTTTTGTATTCAAAATATGGACTTTGATCCTGAAGGACGGCAATAGTTTCGTCGTGGTTTGCGGCTTGAACCATGATACGGTTAATACTATTGGTGAATCTTGGATTTTTTGACGATGCTTCGAGGAAGTGTTGCTCGTCGATAGTTAGAATGATGCGAATTGCGCCGTTTTCAAGGATTGGGATTAATAGGTTAGAAATATCTATTGCGCCAGTTTGGTCTTCGAAGAAGATCTCGGCATTGTCTAGCCACAAAATAATATTTTTGGCGGCATATACTTCGTTAAAGATTTCATTCATGAGGCCTTCGATTTGACCACGACCGCTTGCGCTAGCTACAAGAGCAGCGGCATCTAGCCTAAAGATTTGGCGGAAACGAAGTTTTTCGGAGGTTTTAGAGTTAAGGATTTCGCTTGCAAAGTTCTCGACAATATTGCTTCTGCCGCTACCGTTTGCGCCAATAAGAGCAACGTTCTGGCGACCTTTGCCAGAGAAGATGTCTATCATCTGCTGGACGTTGTCTTTGTGAGATGCGATATTTAGGGATGGAGAGTAATTGCCGACATATTTCTGGGAAATATTTTCGGCGAAGCGGCTAAGAAGATTGGCGTAGCCGAAGCTAAGGTCGCGGGCGATACCGCCAGTGTTCTTGTATTTACGGTAATTTTTTGTGAGATTTACGAGGTAATAATACCAGCTAATACCGCCATAAAGAGCAGGAAGGTCTAGCTTTAGGCTTTTTAGGATCTTTTCGTAATTTGGAGTTAGTTCAATCGAGGCAACGATAACGGTTCCTCCGTCGACTTCTGGAAGATTTAGAGAAGTAGCAATTTCGCTTGCTTTTGCGAACAAATCTTCTGGCTTGATTTCGCTTGCTGGAACGAGGATATCGATAAGTGGAGCAACGATACCATAGCGATTTTCTAGGAAGATTGCACTTTGGCATTCTAGAGATTCAGTCAAGATGGCTTTTGTATCTGGATTTTTGGGAAGCCTAATAAGAAGCTCGCGAGACAAACGGTTTTCTAGGCTATCAGTTTTGCTTTTTGGTAGTTCGACTAAATCGTGACGAATCCAATATGGTGGTAGCACGAAAAAGATCGCTAGGCCAAAGCAGAGCCATGCGAGCGGAGATTTCTGGATTAATAGATAGATGCCAGTGGCTAAAAAGAGTAGTGCGAAGATATAGAAAAATGCGTAAACTGCTGTATGCCCAAGAACTTTGCCGAGTCTGGCGCGGCGTGCGCGTGATGCGTGATAGTTATATGAATTCATAGTGTAAATCCTGAAATTGTTAGAATGATGCCTGCGACTAACGCAAGTGGCAAGAATGGCCACAAAATGCAGAGAACTAGAAAGAATACGGCTGCAATAACTATACAAATAATGCCGGCAATAATTAGAAAGAATCTAGCAAAGAAGCCGACAAGACGAGAAATGAGTTTATCAAAGAAAACGTAGATTTTTGCATCTATAGTCCTGCCGCGTTCGTTTGCAGAGATTTGGCGGAAGGGATGAAAGAGAGTTTTGAGTAAATTTGGGATCGAGAAAGCGTCCAGAATATGCTGTAATTTTTCGGACATTTGTTTTAGGAAGAAACCCCAGCCGCGTGTATACCACCACGAGAAAAAGTAGATTAATGCCATAAGAATATTATATATCACTTTCTCGATAGTTTATTTACTCACGAGAAACTATGCTATAATTTAGCAAGGATGCCGTTGTAGCTCAGTTGGCAGAGCAGCTCATTCGTAACGAGCAGGTCGCTGGTTCGACCCCAGTCAACGGCTCCATCTATTGCAAAAGACGCTCATTTGAGCGATTTTTTGTGCCTAATTTAAGTTATCTGGCTTATGTTAAAATAGATAATGAACATAATGAAGACTATCAGGATTATATTTAGGATATTGTCGATAACCTGCTACGTAGGTATTGCTTTGTATGGTCTTCTATATATACCGCTGCTATTTGGTTTTAAGTCGCTGACCGTCGAGACTGGTTCGATGGCGCCAGAATTAAACTATGGTGATTTGGTTTACTACCAGGCAACCCCAAGGGAAGATATAAAGGTTGGAACTATCGTTTGTTTCAACAAGGGTGAAGAAGTTGTTTGCCATCGTGTAGCTGAAATTTCCGAAGAGGGTGATTACTATACAAAGGCAGATGCAAGCGAAACTGTCGATGAAGGGCATCTTGATTATTATCAGATCGAGGGTAAGGTTGCGTCGAACAAGGTTCCGATTGCTGGTTATGTCGTGAAGTTTATTAATAATAACGCTTGGATTGTTGTTATTGTTGCGATGATTATTGTGGTTCAGATCCTACTTAATCTGAAAAAGTCTGATGCAAAGGAAGAAAATGAAAAGAAAAAGTAACAGAAAAGAGCTTTGCGTGGCGATTTTCTTCGTCATTTTGGGTCTCTTAGTAATTGCGGCAGGAGCAATGCTGCTTTACTATGCTTATCAACAAATTGTTGGTATTGGGGATATTGATGTTAATTCCTTGTTCCGTTCGCCGGCAAACTATCTTACAGAAAAGAAAGCTGCGGCAAAAGAAGGTTTGCATTTGCTAGTTCCAGGGCTAATTGCGGTTTTGATTGGTGAATCTGTGGTCGCGATTTCTTGCGCACGTTGCATTACGATAGAGTCTGAAGGCAAAAAAGTTTTAGCACTTGAAAAGAGAATTGAAAAACTCGAAAAGCAAAATAAAGCTTGACGTTGCACGAGATAAGTGTTAGCATTAAAGTGTATCAAGTCAAAAATAAAAACAAAAAAGGAACTAAGAGTGGGTTCGTATATTTTGTTAGCTACTGGCTTGGTGCTAAGTGTGGCGTCTGGAGTTGTAGCGCTTGCTTTGCACAGAGCAGAAGCGAAAAAATAAACATTGCAAGTCCCCGTGAGAGCGGGGATTTTGCTTGTGCTGTAGAATTTTTGTAGTTATGGTAAAATATTTAAAGAAATGAAAGAGCTAGCATCTGATTTTAAAACGATTTTCAAGAAAGATCGTGGCTTGCTATTATGGATGATTGTTCAATTTGGTTTGAGCTTGGCTTTGTTTTTGATTCCAATTATGAGGCTTAATGCTGCTCAGCCAAAGGTTTGGGCTAGGTATTCTGATATCGATAATGGCTATTCTCAGGGTGCGTGGTGGTATCTAACTTCTTTCTCGGTACTCGCAGTAACGCTTGGTATTGGACATATTCTGCTCAGTGCAAGATTGTTTGCTAAGCGCGGCAAGGATGTCGCAAGGTTATTCTTGGCGATTACGATGATTATTACGATTATTGCGCTATATTTTGTAAATAGCTTGCTTGGAGAAGGATAGAAAAAGATGGCTAAGTCGGTTGAGCTTCCTCAGGGGAAGCGAACTTTCAAATATCGCTTTTTTGAAATTTTGCCTTTTGTTTTGAGTGTTTTGATGGTAGTTTTGCTACCTGTTTTTTCTGCTATTTCTCCAGTTCTAGGTTCAGTTTATCTTCTTCTTATTGTAATTATGAATCTTGTAAAAGCGGTCGGTATTTCTTGTCGTATGATTCAAGGCCAGAAGCTTGTAAAGCAGTCCGTTAAAGTGGATTGGATTCAGCGTATTAAAGAGCTTGAGGACCCAGAAAATAGCTTGAAAGCTCTCAAGAAATGGAATGTGAAGGAATATGGTTTTTCTGATCATCTTCATAATCTTGATGCAATTGCGAAGAACCCAGAAAACTATCCAAAATATGAGGATATTTGGCACGCTGTTATCGTGACGCTTTATAACGAAAGTATCGATGTTCTTGGGCCAACTCTTGAGAGTGTCTTGGCAACTAATGCCGATAAGGAGCGCATGATTCTTTTGATTGCTTACGAAGAGAGGGGTGGAGAAGCGGCGCTTGCCACTGCGAAGGCTCTAGAGAAGAAATATAAGAACAAGTTCGGTCATTTTGAGCTTGTAATGCATCCTAAAGATATTAAGGGTGAGGTTGTTGGTAAGGGTGGAAATATTACTAATGCCGGTCGTAGACTAAAAGATATTGTTGCCGAGATGAAACTTGAGCCAAAGAATGTTATTGTGACGACGCTTGATAGTGATAACCGTCCAGATCCTTGCTATTTCGATCAGGTTACTTATGAGTTTATCGTTCATGAAGATAGACAGAATCTTTCTTATCAGCCAGTTTCTTTGTTTACAAATAACATTTGGGATGCGCCTGCAATTACGCGCGTAGTTGCAACAACAAACTCGTTCTGGAATCTTATTTGTACGATGAGACCACATCTTCTTAGGAACTTTGCTTCGCATTCTCAGCCACTCGAGGCTTTGATTGGTATGGATTTCTGGAGTACAAAGACGATTGTAGAAGATGGCCATCAGTATTGGCGTAGCTTGTTCTATTTTGAAGGGAAGTATGAGGTGTTGCCGATTCGTGCACCAATCCGTCAGGATGCCGTGCTTAGCGATACCTTGTTCAAGACCTTGAAGGCGCAGTGGGTTCAGCTTCGCCGCTGGGATTATGGTGCAAGTGATGTTGCCTATGTCGGCGATTATCTATTCTCAAAGAAACGCAAGATGTCCTTTATTTCGCTATTTCCAAAGTTTTATCGTTTATTAGAAGGTCATGTTACACTTGCTGCAGTGGCGCCAATCATTATGTTTGGTGGTTTTGTGCCGCTTCTATTCCATCTAGAGTCTAGAGATTTGTTGTCTCGTCATCTTCCGATTGTTGTAAGCTACATTCAGACGTTTGCGGCGATTGGTATCTTGATTTCGATTATCTTGTCTCTAAAGATGCTTCCGCCAAAGCCAAAGAATTGTAAGAACAAACCAAAGATTATTATGGTGATTCAGTGGATTCTTTCGCCAATTATCTCGGTTGTCTATTCTTCGTTCTGTGCATTCTATTCTCAGGCGCGCTTGGCGTTTGGTCTATATATGGAGAAGTTTGATGTTACGGATAAGTCCGTAAAGAAACACGACTAATTTGTAAATGAATTAGGATGTTGTAGGAAATACAACAATTTTATATAAGTATCGTTGCGGAAATGTGGCGGTACTTATTTTTTAATATTTTTGTTCAAGCTATGGAATAATATTATTCTTCGTTTTTGTCAAAAACATCGTGCTTTCGCTTTTTTATTTTTTGGCGGCGTATTAGTATGTCGCCATGCGATTAAGTTCGACGCCGAGAAAAGTGATATGGGTCAGTTAATCGCCAAAATGGGTTAACGATAAATGGAGGTAATACCGATGTGAGAGCAGTAGTTTTTGATCGTCTATAAAGAATAATGGAGGTGTGATGAAGAAGATTTCGAAGGTGATAGCTGCTCTTGGCTTGGCAGTAATGGGGCTTGGTATTTTTGGTAATTTGTCTGCCAGTGCGGACTCTGGTTTACCCGCAAAACTAACGGATAATCCGGATAGCCCGGTTACGATTTCGGTGAAGCATAAGGTAAAGAACGGTCTGGGCCACGTGAACAATAGTTTTACTCTGAACGTTACGGAGCTTAATGAGGGTAGGGAACCGTCTGGCGGCGGTATGCCAACGTCAGTAACGCTAAATTTCAATAATGTCGATGTAGATGAGAATAATGAGGCGGTTGCGACGGGTGAGCTCAACTTTAGATACAAGACTTTTCCGAACGCTGGTACTTATAAGTTCGAGGTTTCCGAAGTAGCTTCTAGCAATGCAGATACTTATCCAGTAGATACAAATAAGTTTATTGTGTTTGTCGATGTAGCTAGCGAGGTTGACGAGAATGGCTATCCGACAGGGGAATATAAGGCTACGCTTTCGACTTCGGCTAAGAACGAAACAACGGGCGAGAAGGGCGAGATCGAGTTTGTTTCGGAGCCAAAGCTTACCTATTCTCAGTTAGATTTCCGTGTACGCGGCGCTAAGGCTCGTCGCGATGTTTATTTCCCGTACACGGTTCGTGTAGAGACTGATGACGAGAAGCTGAACGGCGTAAAGGTGAATATTTCTGGCCTAGATGCTACCTATACGACGATATCTAGGGACTCTAGATCTCAGATGACTTATGTTGAGCTAAATACTGGTGCTACTACGATTTGGCTAAAGGATGGCCAAAGTGCAAAGATTGGTTTCGATGGTGAAAATAACCGGCTACCTATTGGAGCTAAGGTGCTTCTAACTTCCGTAAAGGATGGCGTAACGGACAACTACGATGCTTATCTTGATGGAAATATAGATAATGATCAGCTAGTTCTAACGAAAACTTTGGCGGCTGTTCCTGGCGTAAATGCAAGTCAAGAAATCTTGGAGGCTTTTAGTCGGACGAACGTTACTAAGGCTGAGCGTGCATTAACTGATGCTGCGGTTTCTACTGGCGTTGCAATGTATATTGTTCCGTTTGTCGTAATCGTGATGGCTTCTGGTGCGGCATATGTGGCCTACAAGAAATCCAAGGGCAAAGAGTCCGAAAGATAGATAGAAAAGGAGTCGCCCTAATCTCTCAATAGGGCGACTTTAAGGAAATGAAGATTCGAAGACATTCTAGATTGGATAAGATATTGAGCCGTATGGATAGGCTATTTACCGAAGCTTTAAAACTGCTGTTCTTGCCAATTCTTTTGATTGCGGTATATGGGATTTATGATGCTTTTTCGATAGAGATGGAAGCAATAAGGGCTAAAGACGTGGCAAAAGAATACTTTACGGACTCCGGCGACGCAGTAGATTTTGAGAAGCTAAAAGAAAAGAATCCTGAAATTGTGGCATGGCTTAAAATTCCCGATACAAATATTAATTATCCGATAATGCAGAGCAGGGATAATAGATTTTATTTGACGCATGACTATGAAAAGAATTTTGCGACCGTTGGCGGGATATTCTTGGATTACAGGAATGATGCTAGTTTTCAGGATGAATATGCGGTTATCTACGGGCATAGAATGAGTAAAGGTAGGATGTTTTCGGATGTGGGGGAATATGCGAATAAGGAATATTTTGCGAATCATAGCGTGGGGATGCTATATACGCCAAGCGGTAATTATGAGCTTCGCTTTATAGCTTTTGCTTCGGTATATGGGGATACAGGGGAGATATATAATATCGGTGCTTTCAGGAAGGAAGAGGCGGTGAGGAAGATTATGGAGAATGCGAAAGTAAAAACGGATTTTGATCCAGCTAATCTTGGTGATGTTGTGCTTCTTTCGACCTGTAGCACTGAGGAGTTAATGCTTAGGGATGTGCTGCTGGCGGAGAAGATAAAGCTATAAAAAATAGACCTAAATGGTCTCTTTTTTATAGTAATTGGTGGAGTGTAGGAGAGTCGAACTCCTGACCTACTGATTGCGAACCAGTCGCTCTACCAACTGAGCTAACACCCCAGGTCTTAGTAGATTATATCACGAAAGATTTGGTCGGCTATGAATTAGAAGTCTTGAATAAGAGGTGCTTATGCTTGAAATATTTTAATTATCTGGTATAATTCGAAGCTTAAAGGGAGGTGCACTTTAAATGATTACAAACTTGTTTTTCGATTTCTTTGAAATCATAGCCAATGGAATGTATGGCCCTGGAGCAATGGGCCGAATTGTCGAAAAAAGACTCGGTATTTCGCTTGATGAATACTGCCAAAAGGATACCGGCGAGAGCTGGGAATTCTGGAAGAAACTGAACCGTGGTGAGCTTGATGAGAAAGCCTACTGGGAAATCATCATTAAGGCTCACAATTGGAAAGCTAAGCCTGAAGATTTTATCCAGTGCGCCAGAGAATCGCTCAAAGTTCCAATTCCTGGAACTCGCGAAGTTCTGGAGCAGCTTCATGATTGCGGCTACAGAATGTATCTCGTATCTGATGTTTGGGAAGATATGCGTAAGGATATGTTCAGAGTATATCCGTGGATTGATGACATTTTTACCAAGTGTTACTTCTCCTACGAGATGCACAGCCTAAAATCCGACGAGGGTCACTTCGAGAGAATCTGCAAAGATTGCGGAGCTATTCCAAGCGAAAGTCTGTTTGTTGATGATTACGATGTAAATGTGTCTCGTGCTAAGAGCATTGGAATGCAGGGCATTGTTTTTAAAAACGCAGACCAGCTGAGACATGACATTATTGATTGTGTCATTTGCGATTACGCCGACTAATGATTACGAGCGTGCCAGGCCATTATTGAGAGGGGATGGCGGAGGCGCGAGCATCGAAAACCAGTTTAACTCTAGAAAAGGCGGCCCGAAAGGGCCGCCTCGATGCGTTTTTGGGGTATTGAGTTTGTTATTATATAGATATGGAAAGACCAGTAACAACTCTATTTATGCTTGAGTCCCTAGATGGGAAAATTAACAGTGGCAATAGCGATGCACTTGATGTGGATCGTGACTGGAAAGCCATTCCAGGCTTAAAGGAAGGCTTGCGGCAGTATTATGACCTTGAATCTGAAACTGATACATTTTCTTTGAATACTGGTCGCGTGATGGCGAAAATTGGCGTTAACGAACGTGAAGAAGAGCCAGAAAAAATGGATGCGGTTACATTTGTGATTATCGATAATGCGCCTCATCTGAACGAGCGTGGTGTTGATTATCTTTGTCGCTGGACGGGAAGACTTATTCTTGTAACGACAAATAAAGAACATCCTGCATACAAGATGCGCGAGAGTCATTCAAATTTGGATATTTTTGAATACGAAGACTTGGATTTAGCTCAGGTTTTAGCAGATATCTATGATAAATATGGAGCAGAGCGCTTAACGATTCAATCTGGCGGCAATATGAATGGTCGGTTCCTTCGTGACGATTTGATTGATTATGTAAATATTGTAGTTGCGCCAGTTTTGGTTGGCGGTAGAGATACCTCGACTTTGATTGACGGTGAAGCGATTTCTTCGCCGGAGGAGCTAGATAAGATTCGTCCAATGAAGCTGATTGAATGCAAGGCCTTGAACGATTCTTATGTTCAGTTAAGATACGAAGTAATACATAGATAGGTTCAAGATGTCTATTTGTTTTGAGATTTGCGAAGACAAAGAACTGGCGGTTTGGCAGGGGCTTGGTGGTGCTATAACTGAGGCTACGGCCTACAACTTTTCGAAGCTCAGTAAGACTAAACAAAAGGAACTTCTCAAGGCTTATTATGGTAAAGATGGTCTGGCTTACGATTGGTGTCGCCTGAGTATTGGCAGTAATGATTTTTGCCTTAAATCTTTCGAATATACAAAGAAGAGGGATTTGAGCGATTTTTCGATTGAGCATGACAAGAAGTGGGTACTTCCGATGGTGCAGGAAGCTTTGAAATGCAATGAAGATTTAATCTTTTTGGCTGCGCCTTGGTCGCCACCAAGCTTTATGAAGTATACTCATGCTTTGCGTTTTGGCGGACATTTGAAGTTTTGGCGCTATGCAAGATATGTTGAATATCTTTGTAAATGGATTAAAGCCTACGGAAAAGAAGGCGTTAATATTAAATATTTGTCGCCACAAAATGAGCCACGTGCGCGCCAGATTTGGGAATCTTGTGTTTATGGATATAGGGCGCAGAGAAGGTTGGCTTACAAATATCTTGCTAAGTCGCTCGATGAATTTGATACGAAACTTTTGCTTTGGGATCATAACAAACAAGAGTTGTCTAAGGTGGCAGATAGGTTGTTGGATTTAAACGAGCCAAAGATTGCAGGTATTTGTTATCACTGGTATACGGGAACTTTTGAAGATGAAATGTGGCAGGCTTACAAAGAGCATCGAAACAAGATGTTTGTAAGTTCCGAGATGTGTTGTGGCTATTCGGTTTATGACGAGAAATCTTGGCAGCAAGACGCTAATTTGTATATCGGTGAGCTATTCTCGGATATAAACTGCGGTGCTAGTGCATTTGTAGATTGGAATATGCTCTTAGACTGGCAGGGCGGCCCGACTTATTGTAGGAATTATGTGAAGAGTCCAGTGATTCTAAATAAGGCGGAAGATGATCTTATCTTGACGCCTATATATAAGGCACTTTTGGAATTTTCGAAACTATTTCCTGTTGGCAGTCAGGCAGTTCGTTGCGAGAGAATGGGCGAGGAAAATATACATTATAAAGCATCGCTGCTTCATCCGCATAGGCCAGAAGATGTGGTTATGATTGCTAAGAAAGATAAGAATAAAATCACGGCGATTGCGGCTAATGTTTCGGATAAAGAGCAGGTTGTAACAATTAGTTATGCAGGCAAGGTTTATAAAGAAGAACTAAAATCAAATCAGATTAAAGAGATAAGTTTTTAAGGAGAGATATGAATAATTTGTGGGATAGTTTGTGGTTTAGGCGAATCGTTTGGTCGGTAGCGGCAGTATTTGTAGCCTGGCTAATTTACGCGATTATTACAAAGATTTTCTCTCGATATATGAAGCATTTTGGTACTAGGAAGAGCCAGAAAGCGCAAACCTATCTACGTTTGGTAAAAAGCGTTCTAAGATATGTGCTTCTAGTCTTGGTGTTCTTTGTGATTTTGCAGATTAACGGAATTAATATTACATCAGTTGTTGCCGGTGTAGGTGTTTTGGGCGCCGTTTTTGGTCTTGCTTTGCAGGATTCTTTGAAGGATATTTTCCGTGGTTTTGATATTTTGTCCGACGATTACTATAAGGTTGGCGATGTAATTCGCTTTGGCAATTACGAAGGTCAGGTTTTGGCGATTGGTCTAAAAACAACTAAGCTTCGCGATATTAATAGCCTTAACGAAGTTTCGATTGCGAACCGCGCGATTGAACATGTTGAAGTGTTGTCCAAGATGATTAATATTGACGTACCAATGCCATACGAACTAAGCAAAAAGAAGGCCGAAGAAGTGCTTAACGAAATGGTAGAAAAAATTTCTGTGCTTGAAACAGTAGAGAAATGCGAGTATCGAGGCGTAAATAATTTCGGCGATTCCGCAATGAAATACCATATCAAAGTGTTTAGCGCTCCAGTTAGCAGGGCGCAGACGCGTCGCGATGCTCTGAGCTTGATTACGGAAGTGTTAGAAGAACGTAAAATTGCCGTGCCATATAACCAGTTGGATATACATCAGAAATAGAAAAGCGCCTCTTTATCGAGGCGTTTTTAGTTTGAGCCTGGAATTCCGATTTGAGACAAGAAGTCGGAATAGATAGCAATATTGGTTAGGTAGGCGTCAAAGAAGTTGTCGTTCATGACGAAGAATTGGTGCTCCGTATGGGTGTTTTCGACCTTCCAACGAACTGGCTTGTTATCTTCTAACTGGACGCCAGTAATAAGCATCGAATGCTGACTTTGGATGACTCTGGTTTCGATGCCGGTTTTGTAATCCGTAGGTTTTAGTCCAAGCTTGGAATAATCGAAAAGTCTCGTATCTAGAATATTGATGCCTTTTTGCTTGAAGATATTAATGCGCGTGCCGAATTTTACTGGAATACCAGAGCAGAGTTGCATGATGACGAGGCGCTTCATGTCTTCTTTTGGTAAGTTTAGATATGGGATTTCTGGATGGAACGGATTGTCGCTGTAGCTATTCTCGGTAACTTGGGTTGTATAGAATTTGTGCATTGGATTACAAAGAATTAGCTGGAATTTCTTGAGATCAAGTTTCAAGAATTCATCACGGAAACGGGTTGGAGTGTAATCTTTAAGTGTCGCTTTCTTTTTGTCGCGAGTGGTGTATTTGAAGCTGAAAGTTAGAGGAGGCTCGCCGCAAATCTTGGCAAGAAAATTATACATTTCGCCAAGTTTTTGCTTCTTGAGTTGACTAAGTTTTTCTGCAGATAGTTCGGATTTGGCATAATAAAGCTCGACTGCATCAGTGCGGGCCTTTTCGTTCCAAAGGGGAAGAAGGAGCTCGCGTGAATGCTTAGTATTGACGTTGTCTGGCATGACGCTTTCTGGAACGAGGCCGTATTTCTCGACGAGATTTACAAAGTTTGTAAAGAAGGCGCCTTCGACAAGGGGATTGTTGGTGTCAAAAATTGTTTTACGAAGTTTTGTTAGACTGTCGTTTGTTTCAAGAATATAGTTGTATAGATAGTTGGTTTTTTCGAGCTTATCAAAGAAGGTGATGAAGTTAGCGGAAAGGGCAAAGCGGTTCGGGATAATGTTTAGGTTTTTAGCGACGTTGCCCTCGATTAAGTTAAGACTAGAAAAACACCAGCATCGGCCGGAATTGTGCTGATCATAAAGGTGGTAGCTCGGTAGCTGCAGATTGAATTTAGCAGGGTTTTCGCGGAGGATTTTACGGTCGATGGTAGCTTTATGGATTCCGAGTTTTGTGACTCGTTTTTCGATAGATTTGCTGCGGGAAGCGCGATAGTTATCGTGGAATTTTTGTAAGTCTAGGGCGCTTATGCTTTTCATGATTTTATAATAGCACGAGATAGGCTTTGCTTGTTTGAATCTTTTGTGGTATAGTAGTCATCAGTTGGGTCGCTAGCTCAGTTGCTTTGTCTGAGGCGCGAATGCGCCGAGAAAGATAGAAAACAAGCGCCAGCGCTCTAGCCAACTGAGATGTTGGCATTAACAATTTAATTGGGTCGCTAGCTCAGTTGGCTAGAGCGCCTCGTTTACACCGAGGAGGTCGGGGGTTCGAGCCCCTCGCGACCCACCAGAATCAAGAAGAAATGCCCGTAGGGTATTTTTTTATTTTTCTACTATTTCGTAAGCTATAAATGTCTGTTAAATCCCTAACAATGTGACCAAGATGTTAATTGACTTTATTAATTGGGCTGTCTGCCGCAGAAAGCATTGATTGTACCCAAATTTCAAACATTTTTTCAAGAGATTCCTGAGTGTAATAGGCATTATGCGGGGTGACGAAAACATTGCCATTGTACTCTTTGCTCAAATCGTCGCTTTCAAAGGCGACACCGCCAAGCTTGCCGTCTTCTACCATTTGCGCCATTTTCAACGCTATATCTTCAAAACCATTCGCCACAATAATCACTTTGGTTTTAGGGTTAAATTTCGATAGATCATCAAACAAAGCAAGACTTTCTGGATTCTTCGAAATTGTGATAAACATATATTCACTTCGATCCAGCATTTTATCAAAATCCAGGTAATGATACTCTGGATCATTCTGATTATGTGAGTAATAGCAGATTTCATTACGGCCAATGATACTGTCCAGCTTCTTTGCAAGGGCATGACCAATTGCCCCAAAACCGATTATGTCTGTTGGTTTGCCATACATATCTTCGCCGATAAACTCTTTATCCCAATTCATTTTGCCTTCTTTTTCAAACAGAGGGAGCTTCTTTGCGAGAGCTAAAGCCATCATTACGCATTTTTCTGCAACAGAATTTGTTGCATAGTGTGGCACATTGGTAACGGCAATACCTTTCTCAGAACAATAAGTACAATCTACCCATTCATAACCAGTGGTTTCTAGACAAAGAGCTTTTATATTTGGTATTTTGTCTATGTTTTCGTTCTTAAATTCCCAGCCTACAATATCTGGATCTATAGCGATTATCTTCTCACTCTTGTCATTAAAAATGGGCTCATACTCTGGTTTTTCTAGGATAGTGACATTTTCAAATTTTTCTTCCAAAAGTTCTTTTTGTTTAGCAGTTAAATCATTTTGCCGGCAATAAATATATAAATTCATATAGTTCCTTTTAATTCATTATACCTTTTTCGATATAAAACCTCTTTGTATGCTGTTAATACCTGGTGAATTTTGCCCCACCATTTGTATTAGAATCGCCCATCTGGGCGTTTTTTATGCAAAAGAAAACCCCCGATTTCGAAAAATCGGAGGTTTTGCGGAGTTAGATTCTTGCGATAAGCTCTTCGGTAATATTGAGCTTCAGATACATCGGTTCTATGCCGTCGATGTCTTTGCCGATGAGCTTAGAGATGGTCTCGAAGTCGTCGACGTAAAGCTTACCGAAGTTTTCAGCGCTCGGATGAATCTTGAGGAGCTCAGTTGCCTGAAGGAAGCCTTCGAGGTAACACTTGTCGCCGTACCAAGCGTAATTCTTGTGGTTGCGGCAGTTTGTGCAGCCTCTGTAGGTTCTGGAAACGTACTTCCAAGCGGATTGTGCGGCTTTTTCCGGTGCTTCACCTTTCTTGAGAAAGGCAGTGTAGATTTCGTAGCCGGTTTCTGCGAAGCTTGCGCCGTTCATGGCCATGTTTTCTGCGAAAACATACCACGGTTCCGGCGTAGGTGCAGTTTTTCTGCCGCACTCCAATCCTACAGTGATGTCGGAGACCTTTGCGAGACCTTCAGTAAGGATGGAATTGCGGCGAGAAGCCAGGAATCTTGCAAGCTCGATCGGTGCGCCAAGCTCTCTGCTGAAGAGATAAGCCGTGTTCATATTGTGACGAACATGGCATTCGATCTCGTGGCCGATGAGAGCGATTGCTTCACGAAGCTTCACGGGCTTTCTAGTGGTAGGCACATAAACCATTCCGCCTGTCATCTTGGTTTCGACAGTAATGTTCTGGTAATCTGTGCCGGTCTTTACAACCCAGCCGTCATTGGCGAAGCCATACTGCTGGAGTGCGTCAGAGAAGAGGGGTGCAAGTTCGCCTGGTCCGAGCATGGTTTCTTCAGCCTTCTTGATCTGGTCTTCGGAAAGCTTGCAATCGATATGGAATCCCTGAAGCAGGTCTTCGCCGTCGATGATTGCTTTTGCTTTTCTGACGAGACTGGTATCAAAGTGGCCGAGATGTGCACGGACGAGTCTCATGGATTCCTCGTCGTCCTTTGCTTCAATACTTTTGGCCAGATTGACGAAGATAATGAGCTTGTCGACGCCTTCGCCGATAGCCTGTTTGATGAATATGTCGCAGGCGTTCTCTTCGGGGAGCTCATCGATCTTAGACTTGAGGAGATTAAGCTCGTCTCCGTATCCGATGATCTTGAGCGGGTTGTACTCGAATTTGGGATTGTAGGCCAGATTCTTTACGACACTGTCGCACCACTTCTGGCGTTCCTCTTCGAGGTTGGTTGCCTTGATCAGCGAAAGTACGCTGATCGCGTCGTTGAGCTTTCTGAGAAGCTCGAGAGTAGCGAAAAGGTCCTGAGACATTTTCATTAAAATCAACTCCTAAAGTACAAAATTTCACACCCGTAGATGTGATTCATCTATATTATACCATATTTTAATTAAAAATGCAAGCATTTTAAGGGGTGAGAGGGTTTGGCAAGAGTGTCTAAAAGTGGTAAAATAAATAGGTATTATTTAACTAAACGAAAGGGCAGCGATGTCAGAAAACAATATAGAAACCATGCGTCATTCGCTCAGCCATGTTATGGCCGCGGCGATTAAGAATCTTTATGCTGCCACAACAACAGTCAAGTTTGGTATTGGACCTGCAATCGATAACGGTTTTTACTATGATATTGACTTTGGCGATCTTAAAGTGACCGATGCAGACCTTCCGAAAATTGAGAAGGAAATGCGCAAGATTATCAAGGCTAAGCTTCCAATTGTCCGTAGCGAGAAATCTCGTGATGAGGCTTTGGCTTGGGCGCGTGAAGGCAAGCAGAAATACAAAGTAGAAATTATCGAAGAACTTCCAGCTGACGAGACTATTTCTTTCTATACTCTTGGCGATTTTGAAGATCTTTGCCGCGGTCCTCATGTTGAAGATACAAGCAAGGTTGGCGCCTTCAAGCTAGACAAGATTGCTGGTGCTTACTGGCGTGGTGACGAGAAGCGCGAAATGCTAACTCGTATTTATGGTCTTGCTTTCGAAACTCGGGAAGAGCTAGAAGCTTACGAGAAGAAACAGGAAGAAGCAAAGGCGCGCGATCATCGCAAGCTTGGCAAGGAACTAGATTTGTTCTGCTTCTCGGATTTGGTTGGTTCTGGTCTTCCAATGTTTACGCCTCGCGGTACGATCCTTCGTGATATTTTGAACGATTTTGCCCAGAGTTATCGTATTAAGAATGGCTACCAGAAGGTAACAATTCCACATATCGCTTTAGTCGATCTATATAAGACCTCTGGCCACTATGAAAAGTTCCCAGAAATGCTTCAGTTTGTAAGTCAGGAATCTGGCGATCACTTGGCTATGAAGCCAGTTAACTGTCCTCATCATTCGCAGATTTTTGCTTCACGTCCACGCTCTTACAAAGAGATGCCAGTTAAGTTCCTTGAGACTACGATGGTTTATCGCGATGAGCGCAAGGGTGAGCTTGGCGGTTTGAGCCGTGTTCGTTCGATTACTCAGGACGATTCGCACGTCTTCTGTACAGAAGATCAGATTGGTCAAATCTTTGGCGAACTTATTGCTTCCGCTCAGGATCTCTACGAACGCATTGGTATGGATTTGAAGCTTCGCCTCAGCTTCCGCGATGATGGTGATGGTTACACTGGTACGACTGAGATGTGGGAGAAGGCTCAGAATGCTATTCAGGCAATGGCCGACGAACACAAGATTGAATATTTCATTGGTATTGGCGAAGCTGCTATGTATGGTCCAAAGATGGACTTCATGGCAACAGATGCACTTGGTCGCGAATGGCAGGTTGCAACGGTTCAGCTAGATTATGCAACGCCAGCTCGCTTTGGTCTTGAATATGTCGCCGAAGATGGCTCCAAGAAGACCCCAGTCATGGTTCACTGCGCATTGGTTGGCTCGATTGAGCGCTTTATGTCTGTTCTTATTGAGCATACTGCAGGTTGGTTCCCATTCTGGATGGCTCCAGAACAGGTTCGTGTTCTAACTTTGAACGATACGGTTGCAGATTATGTAGAGAAAGTGAAGGCGATTCTCGAAGATACGGAATTGAACGAGCCGTTAGAGCATCGTAAGATTCGCTACACTATTGACGATCGCAACGAGAGTCTTGGCAAGAAGATTCGCGAAGCTACAAAGATGAAGATTCCTTGCGTCTTGATTGTAGGTCCAAAAGATGCTGAAGCCGAAGAAGTATCTGTCCGCCTCCGTGATAAAGAAGAGAAAATCAAACTTAAAGACCTTAAAGAATATTTGATTAAGCTTTAAGATAATTAGCCGCTCGAAAGGGCGGCTTTTTGATGGTCTCGTTGTAAAGACAACAATAAAAAATACAAGTAACCCTCATCTGTAAATGATGTAAAACATACAACAATGCTAAGTAATGGTAAAGATTATTGTTGTAGAAAATACTACATTTTTTGAACTAAAATTGTATACACCTATAAAAAGCTTATGTTAAAATTATGGTAGCTTTTGCTGTTTTGAGAGAGCAGTAAAAATAAAAAGTGAGAGAGATGTGTATGAGAGCCAAGAGAAGTTTTTTGTATAAAAGAATAGTGATTTTTGTGTGCGCAGCTAGTGCTTGTTTGCTACTAGCTTTGCTTGCTTTGAATTTTTTCAAGATTTTTGCTGAGCCGCTAGGTGATGAAGCACGCGTAAACGAAAACGATCAACTAACATATTACATTACGGTTAACAGTGATGGTATTGATCATGAAAGCATTGAATCCTCAGACTCTCAAATCGCTGATGAAGTTAGCGGTATTACGACCGTTACTGATGTTCTCCCGGATGGTCTCACTTTTGAAGGTTTTGTTACATCTCCTGATGGCACTTTTGGTGCAGTACAGCGTGACGATAAGGCTACTCAGTGTGCTGGCCGCGTAATTGACGATACAAACGAAGAAGGCGTGGATTCCGGTGTCTGGAATGCGGATAACACGGAGTATACTTACCATGGTCTTCATTACGATACAGCGACTCGTAAAGTTAGCTTTCGCACAAAAGGTATAGGTGCAGGCTGTGAATTGACCGTAGGTGTTATTACGCGCACGCCAACTCTTCCTGATGGTGTTTTCCGTATGGATTTCTATGATCATGCGAAGTTTGTAGATGAGTCTCTCTTTGGCGATTCTAACACCGTTCATGCCTGGATTCAGAAAGATACTTTACCTGGCGAGTTCTCTTTGTCTTATCGCTACGACGGTGTAGTACCAGAAAATGCTCCGGCAGTTCCTCAGACTAGCTATTACGATACATCTAACGCTGCAATTTCTATTGCTGAAAAGCCAACGATGGACGGCTACACATTTGATGGTTGGTATTATGACCAGGATCAATGGAATAAAAAGATTGATGCCAGCACTCTATCGCAGCTTCCTGGCAAAAGTTTGGTGGTTTATGGCGAATGGGTGCCTGATGGTGGCGAGCCAGTAGATACCGACCCTGAAAAGTATGATGTCGTTTACGAAATCGAAGGCACTAAGCCTACTAGCTTTAATATTCCGGCTAAGCGTTCTTATTACGAAGGCGCAAGCGTTGAGCTAGACGATACTAAGAATGGCGCAAACTTTGATGGTTATGATTTCTCTGGCTGGGATAGCGAAGACGTTGATGCTAGCGCTACGACCTTCTCGATGCCGAGCAAGAACGTTACGCTTCGCGGTAGTTTTGATCGCGAAAGCTACACTGTAAGCTATGCGTATTTAGGCGACGTAAAGCCAGAAAATGCAGATAGCATGTTGCCGGCAACAAGCGAACATTTTGCGGGCGATATGATTACGCTTGCAGGTGCAGTTTCGGCAGAAGGTTATACTTTCTCGGGCTGGATGGCTGATCCAAATTTCGAAATGCCTGCAAAAGATGTTGTAATCTATGGTGAATGGGTTAAGGACAAGATTGAATTTACGCCTGGTATTGCTATCGAGATTACAAATCCTGAAAACGAGTATCATAAGGGTGATATCGTAAAATTCAAGATTACAATTACAAATGAAGAGAGCTTTGATCTTGATAATGTTTGGCTAGAAGAACTACTTGAAGGTGCGGTTTTTGTTCCGGGTGATGGTTACAGTGTTGAGCAGGGCACTTTTGCGAAGATTGATAAGGTTCCTGCAGGCGGCTCGGCGTCTGTATATGCCGAGTTTGGAGTTACGAAAAATATCGAGAAAGTCGGATCGTA
>JAZNRZ010000020.1:0-5757 GCA_045590975.1 Candidatus Nanosyncoccaceae bacterium
GCTTGGCTTTAGTTTTATTCAGGGCGCAAGCACGGCGATGCTTCTATTTGTATCGTTGGCGCTCTTCATGATTCTTGACCGAGTCATGCGTATCGAGCAGCTCGAAAGAGAAGTTGTGTCGGAAACAGCTGTGCGCGCTAATCTTTTGACCTCTATTATTTGCACGATAGTGGGCCTGATTTTTAGTGCCATTTTGTCGCAAGGAATGATGGATAACAAGGAAGCTTATCTGGTCTTGCCGATTGCTTGCTTGTTGTTTTATGGCCTTAAGGCGGCTTGGTCTCTGATTGCTAAGCTAAGAGCTAGATGATAAAATAAGAGAAACTAAGAGATAATTATGAAAGTCAATAAAGCAATTATTCCGGTTGCGGGTTGGGGTACGCGCCGTTTACCAATTACCAAAACTATCGAGAAAGCAATGCTTCCAATTGGCAATCGTCCGCTAGCGGATTATGTCGTAGAAGATTGTGTTAAAGCTGGTATCAAAGAGATTTATATCGTCATTGACGAAAAACCATTCTCTCAGATTAAGAACTATTACGAAGAAAATCAGAAACTAGCAGATTATCTCATTGCTCGTGGAAAAGAAGATCGCCTAGAACTTGCCAAGACTGGCTACGAAGGTGTAAAGATTCATTTCTATTGCCAGAAGAACGTCGACGAACGCTATGGTAGCGCAGAACCTGTTGCTCAGGTTGTCGAAGAGTTCGGCATTAACGAACCAACTGCTGTTCTTATGGGTGACGATTTTAGCTATAATGCTGACGGCAGCTCGGATATGCAGCGCCTAGTCGAAATTCTAGAAGACGATACTGAATCTGCAATGCTTGCAACTGAAATCCCAATGGAGAAGGTTGAAAAGTATGGTGTTTTGAAGGTAGAAGATGGCTGTCTATCTGGTATCTATGAGAAGCCAAAGCGCGAAGAAGCTCCAAGCAATCTTATCAATATTAGCAAGTTCATTATGTCTCCAGAACTACTTCAGCGCATTGTGAAGTATTGCAAAGAGAACGATTTCGGTCCACAGGATCAGGAATATCTCATTACAGATCCAATCATCGAACATATTAAGGCTGGTGGCAAGATTCGCGTTCTTCCTATCAAGGGTCAGTATCTTGACGGTGGTTCACTTGAAGGCTGGCTACATGCCAATCAAGTTATTTACGGCGATAAATAATATATCATGGCGCGCATAAATGTAAAAGTTAAGCCTGGTTGCAAACAGGCTTCGCGCCTCGAGAAGCAAGAGGACGACAGTTATGTCGCCTTTTTGCACGCTCGTGCGCACGACGGCGAGGCAAACACTGAGCTTTTGAAGCTGCTATCGAAAGAGCTCGGCGTGCCAAAAACGCAGATAATAATCGTCGCTGGCGCAAAAGGTCGAGACAAGATTATCGAGTACTAAAAATAACCCGCAACTCGCGGGCTATTTTTATGCAATCTTTTCGTCTTTAATCTCGTCTGGAAGATAGTTTTTGTCTAGATGGAAGCCTGCCTCCCATTTTTGGCCTTTGCCAAAACCGAGGTCAGACATGAGCTTTGTAGGAGCATTGCGGAGCCAGATCGGAACTGGCAAGCCCATAGTTCTATCTGCCAAACCCTTGGCGCGCATATAAGCATCGTAGCTCTCGCGGGATTTCTTGGCTTTTGCTAGGGCGTAAGCGACATGAGACAAGATAATCTGGCTCTCTGGCATACCAACGCGCTCTACGGCCATAAAGGCATCTAGGGCTAGGCCGAGTGCGCCATTGCCAGCAAGGCCGATATCTTCGCTCGCGAAAATTACCATTCGACGCGCTACGAATTTCGGATCCTCGCCAGCATTCAGCATACGTGCAAGATAATAGAGCGTCGCATCAACGTCGCCACCGCGCATGGATTTAATAAAGGCGGAAATATTGTCGTAATGGGCGTCGCCTTTCTTGTCATATCCTGGAACTTTGCGGCCAGCAGCTTCTTTTACTGCGTCGGCGTCAACTTTATCGCTTAGGCTGAGGGCTAGCTCTAAATCGCCAAGAGCCGAGCGGGCATCGCCGCCAGAAAGCTCAGCGAGGTAATCTATGGCTTCTTCTGTAACTCTGTCTTCGGCTTTTTCTTCGGCAATAGCGCGGCGAATAACTTCTTTGATATCTTCTTTGCTAAGATGTTTTACGACGACTACACGACTTCTGGATAGCAGAGGAGAGATAACCTCGAAGCTAGGGTTTTCGGTAGTAGCGCCAATTAAAGTAATCAAGCCACTCTCGACATGAGGCAAAAATGCGTCCTGCTGTGCCTTGTTGAAGCGATGAATCTCATCCACGAAAAGCACGGTGCGAACCTGGAGATTCCAGTTCTGCTTTGCGCGCTCAACGACTGCCTCGACATCTTTCTTGCCGCTCGTAACGGCAGAAATCTCGATAAAATCTGCCTCAAACTCGTGAGCAATAATGCGCGCCATGGTGGTCTTGCCGGTTCCTGGTGGGCCCCAAAAAATGATGTTGACCGGCTCTTTCTTCTTTACGATTTCGGTCAAAATCTTGCCTTCACCAATAATATCAGTCTGGCCAATAACGTCTTCGAGCTTTTGCGGGCGCATACGCTCGGCTAGAGGAATCCTAGATGTCATCTTCGTAATCCGTCTCTCCGTAATCTTCTGGAATAGTAGTCATATCTTCGCGCTCAGAGAAAGCGGCTGGTCTCTCTAAGTATTTCTTGGCGGCGCGAAGAATTGCAATCTCGCGGTTGCGCCAAAAATGAGCACGATAGCCAAGATCGCTAGAAATCTTGGTTAGATCTTCTAGGGACATGTTTTGGAAAGTCTCGATAGCTTCGTCGATGGTATTGAACCATTCGGTCTGCGTGCCGTCTTCGATTTCGTCTTCTTCTTGCATGGCGCCAATGAATTTCTCTACCTGGCAAACAAAAACCTGGTTGTCTACGATTCTTGGGGTTGCGTCCGGAGTCTCGCCGCCACGAAGCTCAATCGTGCGACCGAGAGATACAAGATTCTTTACCTTGTAGCCGACTTCTTCGTGGATTTCGCGTTCGACGTTTTCGAAGGCGAGCTCGCCCGGTTCTTGGCCGCCACCAGGAAGCTTGTAATAGCCCTTATTGACTGCATGAGTGATGCAAACGCGACCGTCTTTGTCTAGGACTGCGGCACGTGCGCCAAACTTTAGCTTGGCCTTGTCGTAATTATTGTTGGCAGGGAAGCCAAAATCTTCATTAGATAGGGTAATTAAGATGTCGGTATTGATTGGCTTGACCCAATAATCGGTAAACTCGTTTTTCTCGTTGTAGTGGAAATATGCTTCAAGTTTTTTGCCGCGAAGAATATCTGGCAGGAAAATCTTTGCATCGGACCACATTTTGTCATAAGGAATATCTCGGAGGGCGTACCATTCTAGATCTAGCTCGTCGCTGTCTTGCGGTTCTCCTTCCCATTCGGTAGCGACAAAGACGTGCATAAGATCGCGCTCGACCTTGTCTTTGTAGTGCAGGTCATCGTAAACGACGCGTGCGACTTGCTCAAACTTGGTAATACGGATGCCGGTTTCTTCAAAACATTCGCGGACGACACATTCGGCGGGCGTCTCGCCATGCTCGAACTTGCCGCCAGGGGCAGTAATTTTACCCATTCCAAAACCACGGAGTTTCTTTCCGAGTAGAACTTTGTTATCTTTTCGTAAATATACAACAGTGGTCTCAATCATAAATAAATTATATCATTCAATCTGTTCTTATAGTTTTAGCTATAGATATCTAAGCGGAGATAAATTCGTCTTTCTAAAACATATGGATTAGCTTGCGATTTTTGCAAGTTAATACACCTGAGCGATATGGCCTTATCTGTAAAAACTTGCAGATTTTGCAAGCTAATGAGCATATAGGCAAAACTTATGGTTCTGTGGCTAAGAACGGGGGTGATAAGTATGAAAATTATTGACAAAAATGGCAAAAAGTAGTATAATAGAAGAAGCTAAATATCTTCGGAGGTGTTTAGACTACTACAAAAGGAGGTCTCTATTATGGGATCTAAGTTCTTTAATTTTACTGGTCTTGAGCTGAGCCTGGACGCAAACACTGTTCTTTCTAAGCCTAACGGCAAGCCTGCAGACATGAGCGCCGCAGTTTCTGCAACCTTCAAGGATGGTATCGTCTCTGTTGAGGTTAAGAACCTTGCAGACGTAATCGTCCTCGAGGTTCCCGAGAATGCAAGCATCCACATGTATGTTCTCCATGACGCCTATACCAACCTTATCTATGTGGGTAGCAACAAGAAGGACACGCAGGCCGTCGCAGCTATGCTCGAGAGCGAAAAGAGATGGCATCAGAAGCACGAGTATACAGTTATTGCCCGCTGGAGCACTTCCTTCTGGGAGGCTGTGCAGCGTCGCTTCGCCGTAAAGCCTGAGGGATTCGCTGCTCCTAAGCCCGATAAACCTGCTGTGAAGCCTGCCGACAAGCCTGTGGTCCACCGTGACGCTACTGCAGGGACCGAAACTGCAGTCGGGGTTGTGATCAGAGAACAGGACAAGACACCTGCTAAGCGCATCACTGAAACTCGCCCTGGCGAGGGTGTTATTGAGCAGGCAGAGAAGGCTCTTAGTCGTCAGCAGGGCAAGTCTCTTGCTGAGCGCATCGCAGCCCGTTCTGCTCAGTATGCTCAGGAGGCACCCAGAGAGAAGGCTCCTGCAAACGAGGAAGAGCGCAAGGCATCCGCAGCTGACTTCTTCAAGGACCGCCATCGCAAGTCCTGATAACTCAGTCCAGTAAACCCAAACCAACCGCCCCCGCGTTCTGCAGGGGCGGCTTTTTCTTGGTTCAAAACGGCCCAGACGACTCCGCGCTAGCTAGAACGGCGCATTGATTTTATGCTAAAATATATTCGATAAAAACTGAAAGGAAATAAGTATGGCTCCTCTGGGCGTTGTATTAACAATCTTATTATTAGTTCTATTATTCATTATTCTTCCAGGACTACGCGTCGTTCGTCAGTTCGAAAGCGGTGTCGTATTCCGTCTTGGTAAGCTCCACGGTATTAAAAGGCCAGGTCTACACGTAATCGTTCCTTACATCGATACGATTTCTCGCGTAGATATGCGTACTACCCCAATCGATGTTCCAAAACAGGAAGTTATTACAAGAGATAACGTTACGGTTGGTGTCGATGCAATTGTCTACTTCCGTGTTCTAGATCCACAGAAGGCGCTCCTTGAAACAACCAACTATATCTATGCAACCACAAACTTTGCTCAGGCTGCACTTCGTGATATTACAGGTAACTTCGAACTTGATGAGCTTCTAAGCAAGCGCGACGAAATCTCTGCAAAGATTAAAGAGATTGTTGATAAAGAAACAGATAAGTGGGGTATCGATATTGAGAATGTTAAGCTTCAGAATATCGAGCTTCCTGGCGATATGAAACGCGCAATGGCAAAGCAGGCTGAAGCTGAACGCGAACGCCGTGCTGCTATTATCGTTGCAGAAGGTGAAAAATCTGCCGCTCAGTCCGTTGCTGACGCTGCTGCACTTCTTGCAAATACTCCAGGCGGTGTTCAGATTCGTACTCTTCAGACTCTTGAAAAGATTTCTTCTGAGCCATCCCAGAAGACAGTTATCTTCCTATCTGGCGATGCAGAAAAAGCTCTCAAGAAGCTTGTAGGATGAAATCTATAATCAAAAATCGCGCTCCCTAATCGGAGCGTCTTTTTGTATGCTATTTCTGTGGATTCTTTCCTGCTAGACCTGCATCTAGGAGCAGCTTTGCTTGTT